>NZ_JBHTYI010000009.1:0-179590 GCF_043656335.1 Peribacillus sp. NPDC056705
TAAAACTGCATTTGATTTTTCGTCTATCGTATATTTAGTCAAAAAAACTGCACCTCCAATTGTTAGATGTTGTCTAACAATTGGGGTGCAGTTCAAAAGAGGCCCTCTTTCTTTCAGTTCATTGTTCACTGTCCCAAATAATCAAATTATTCAATTATTCAAACCTTTTCAATAGTCTTTCCTTCGATAATTTTGGTAGAATGCAAGGTAGACAAACCGGCTGCTACTCGAGGTGGTTCATACGAAAATGGTGCCGGGGTTTGTGCTAAAGTGAATGAGCCTTAACTGTTTCATCTCCTTGCCGGTTATAATGAACCCCTTCGTCTAATACCTATAAGTTTTCACAAACGATGTAAAAAGTTTCTTTTTTATATGACAATTAAGTACAATTATAAATGTAGAAAATGGAAAAGGAGTTTTGAAATGATGAGTGATTTTCAAACGAATTTAGAAAAATATGCAGAACTTGCCGTAAAAGTCGGTGTTAACATCCAACAAGATCAAACCCTTGTCGTAAACACAACATTAGAGGGTGCTGACCTTGTGCGTCTCATTGTAAAAAAGGCTTATGAGAACGGTGCGCGTAATGTCATCGTTAATTGGAATGACGATATTGTTTCACGTACCAAATATGAACTGGCTCCGGATGAGGTGTTCCAAGAGTATCCAAAGTGGCGAGCGGAAGAAACGATCGAACTTGCAGAAAACGGAGCTGCCTATCTATCCGTCATCTCCTCCAGCCCTGACTTATTAAAAGGTGTAAAGCCAGAAAGGATTGCCAACTTCCAAAAAGCATCCGGGACTGCACTGAAGAAGTGGCGTCAGTATATGCAATCCGATAAAGTAAGCTGGTCCATCGTTGCCGTCCCTTCAGAGGCTTGGGCTGATAAAGTATTCCCTGAAGAGGCAGAAGGAAAACGCGTTGATCTGCTATGGGAAGCCATTTTCAAAGCAGTTCGTGTTGATGTGAAGGACCCTGTGGAGGCCTGGAAAAAACACGATGATACCCTGCATGAAAAGGTTGATTATTTAAATGACAAGCATTACCAAAAATTGCATTACACGGCTCCTGGAACAGACCTGACAATCGAGTTACCCGACAAACACCTATGGGTCGGAGCAGGAAGCATCAACGTACAGGGTCATGAATTCATGGCTAACATGCCTACCGAAGAAGTGTTTACGGTTCCATTGAAAACAGGTGTTAATGGTACGGTTTCCAGTACGAAACCCCTTAGTTACGGTGGCAACATCATTAATAATTTTTCCGTGACCTTTAAGGAAGGACGGATCATTGAAGTAAAAGCAGAGGAAGGGGAAGAAATCCTGAAACAATTGGTTGAAACGGATGAGGGTTCACACTATCTTGGTGAAGTGGCACTTGTTCCATTCAACTCACCGATTTCCCAATCGAATGTTTTATTCTTTAACACATTATTCGATGAAAATGCTTCAAACCATCTCGCTATCGGCAGCTCCTATGCTTTCTGTATTGAAGGCGGAAAAAACATGAGTCCAGAAGAGCTTGCAGAAAATGGACTGAATGAAAGCCTTACACATGTCGATTTCATGATTGGATCAGAGAAAATGAACATCGACGGCATCAAACAGGACGGCACTTCGGAACCTGTCTTCCGTAATGGGGATTGGGCGTTTTAATTAAAGCGTTGATATAGAGGGGTTTTGAAGGTCTAGAACCTTGGGTGGTCACAAAAATGGTCACATTTCTTTAATTTTAAACAAATTATCAAGTTCATCAGCCACGTGTTTCTGCATACTAGGAAGCACGTGGCTATACTTGTCTAGCGTAATTTGAATGGATGTATGTCCAACTCGCTCCGAGATGACCTTTACATTCACATTTTGTTTGATTAGCATCGTTACAAGGGTATGTCTTAAATCATGAAAACGGATTGTAGGTAACCCTAGCTTTATTGCTTGGGCTTTAAGTCTTTTGGAAAGAGTAGCAGAATCCAGTGGATTACCATAGCGTGTACAAACAACTAAATCATAATCATTGAAGTTTTGACCATGCTTCAGCTTATGTCCGACAACAACGATTCTCTCCTTTTTCAATCCCGTTATTTCACCTAATAACGCAATTAAATAGACCGTATAAAATCGATGCTTCTTTGACTGTTGTATGAAATATTCAACCTGTTCAGTATCCCAAGCGGTCATTTCAAGATTGTTTCTCTTTGGCAACGTTACATTTAAAACTGGATTTTCATTTACTAGCTTTAAACTAACAGCCTTTCTAAAAACAACCTTCAACATATCAATAATTTTCTTAATCGTATTAGAACATAAAGCAGTTTCTTCTACCAAATCATAAATAAATCTTTGGACTATCGAAGGTTCAATTTTTTGTACTCTAAAAAGACCCATTCTAGGATTGATATGGGGCCATTGTTCATCAAGTAAATTTCTCTATAAGCAATATTATGTTTATTCCGCTTCTTCTACTAATTTAGTCACCTCATCATTAATATCTTCTTCTATTTGTATCAGTTCTTCAATATCACTCCTTTCCGCTCTTGTATTCACTCCCGCTACCCATTCATCATAATTCTCAGATGGTCTCACATATTTTTTGCTATTTTCATCATATTCAAATTTAGATTGATATGCTCCAATAAATGAGTAATATTCAAATCCAGTTTCAGAGCTACCCTTCGCTAGAAAGGCAACCAATATATCACCTTTTACAGACGGTCTATGCCCATTATATATTACAAAAGATGTTTCCTTTAATTCCTCTTCTGTTAAATCTGCAAATTTATCTTTCATACCATCTTGTTCAGCGGTAATATACCCACCTCCTTCTAATATTGTTATTTCTAGTCCTTCTAAACTTGAGTCACCACTTAAAACTTGGTTAACTTTAAAAGTTAGCTTTGTAAATGGACTACCAAATCCAACTTCTTCATCCATAAGTACGTAGTTTTCAGTGGCTACAACTTCGCCTTCAACGGAAAGTCCTGAATCTCTCATTAAATGTTCTACATCATCATAACTAAAAATAAAAGAAAGTTGAGCATCTGCAACGGTTACGTTATCCATATCCACAGAAGCTTCTTCACTATCTGTATCACCTTCTTCTTTAGTAGAACCTCTTGGTTTATCGTTTTCAGCCGTAAGTCTAGATTCATCTTGTTCCTTATTTTGAGATTCATCATTTGTATTACTACACGCTGATAAAGCGAAAAATGATAACAAACAAAAAAATACAAATTTCTTCTTTTTCATTTTCCTTCACTCCTTTCGTAAAGATTGTTGTTTTTAAAAACTAAACGATTTAAGGTTGATTGGAGCGCAAGTGCGAGACTCCTGCGGGAGCAGCGGGACAGGTGAGACCCCAGAGGCGTTTACGCCGAGGAGGCTCACCGCCCGCCCCGCGGAAAGCGAGCATCTGGAGGGGAAATCGACCACACCTCTTTACTTGATAAATAGCAACAAAGTATGCCCAATTTCATGACTAATAGTTACTTGTTGGTATTTGGGATAGCTAGTTAGTACATCTTTGGCTAATTGAATCTTTGACCAGTACCAGTTTTGATTTTGCGGAAGAACCTTTGTTTGGTTAACATAAAAATAAGTTACTCCTGCAACACCTTTTCCAAGATTTGAAAGAGAGTTTACGCGATAATGATCAATAGTGCTAGCACTCTTAGTTGTTGTCTTTTTATAAGATGTTGGGGTTAATATTCCTGCATATTCGGAAGAATATATCCACCTGTCAAATGAATTTGCTATTTTTGTAGAGTACGTACTTGCAGATGAATCAACGCAATAAAACTTTGTACTTTTACCATGGTTTCCAATTCCTGAAGTCATTTTATGCCCTTTAAATGTATTATAAGCATTTGCACTAACTGGTATCAGAAAAACAAGAATGGTGCTTAATAATACGCTATTCCTCATAAGTCTTCTCATAAAATTCACTCCTCTTTTTTTGAAAATGTTACATATACATTTATAACTATCTTTAAATGTATAAGTA
Organism: Peribacillus sp. NPDC056705; assembly: GCF_043656335.1. NCBI lineage: Bacteria > Bacillati > Bacillota > Bacilli > Caryophanales > Bacillaceae > Peribacillus > Peribacillus sp. NPDC056705. The sequence continues at coordinate 4,004 of NZ_JBHTYI010000009.1, forward strand.
ATCTGTTTTTACCAAAAATTGAGAAAAATATGAAAATAACGATTATCTATATTATTAAAATCATCTTTTATATTTGACATTAATAATTACAGTGTAATAAATTAATAAGTTTATCTTAGACATTTATTACACTGTAACCAACTGAATAAGCCTATTAAGGCGATATGAAGACGGCAGACATATCACCTAATTTTCTTGGAAAGTTCTTTTATTTCCTTATCAAAATAAAATGGTATATATCAATAAGTTCATCTAGTGTTTTCCCTTCAAAGTTGATGAGTTCCAATACAAATTTTCTTGCCTGTTGACAAGATGTAACCATTTTCGGAAGTTATGTCCATAAAATTTTTGAAGCACGCAGTGGTCATAAAAAAAGCGTTTTTGTCATTATCCATTTTTATCCTTTCTTTCAATATCCACAAAACCCTTATATATCAACGTTTCCAGCCAACATCGACGGCATCAAACAGGACGGCACTTCGGAACCTGTCTTCCGTAATGGGGATTGGGCGTTTTAAATAACTGAAATTCTTGAATTCTTCAGATATATAGCCGCATGATTCCTGAATTACTTCGGAACATTGGCTGTTTTTTTATGCACCTTTATAATCACCCTCAGGCTTTTAGTTTTGTACAGCCAAAATAATTGGGCTAGTTCCGTATACATAGCCTGATTTTTCAACCCCAATATATCATTGGAACATCTTGAACACATCTTTCATTCGCAAATATGTTATACTATTAATAAAGAGGGTGGCTAAATTGAGAAGCAATAAGTATAATACTGGTGAAACAGTAACTATTCAGGATACTAATGAATCAGTAACCATTAATAAATGGGCATATGTAAAAAACATGAAGAGATATTCTTACACTGTTAAAGAACATCCAACTACTTTTTTCTTTGAAGAGGAATTAAAAAAAGCTTAATGACAAGTCACTAAAACCCTACTCATTTCAGAGTGGGATTTTTTTCGCTTTCATTTTTTAGCATAATAAAAAACAGACTCCCATTGAGGAAGTCTGTTCATATCGGTTACGATTTAATTTAGAAATTAAGCTTTTTGAACGTTAGCTGCTTGAGCTCCACGAGCGCCTTGCTCAACGTCGAAAGTTACTTTTTGACCTTCGTCTAAAGATTTGAAGCCTTCGCTTTGGATAGCTGAGAAATGTACGAATACGTCGTCTCCGTTTTCACGTTCGATAAATCCAAAACCTTTTTCTGCATTAAACCATTTAACTGTACCTTGTTCCATTGTTGTTGCCTCCTAGTGCATAACACACATTGTATTACTATTTTTAATCATTTGGAAAATAATCAGTATCCTCTTCCACAATCAAAAACAATTCTTTATTAGAGTAACATGAATTGATGAAGATAGCAAATTATCCAGTGATATTTTAAAGACGGCTTCAGTTCTTTTCTCCTTCCCATTTTCTTTATTTATCCAATTTAATGATTCAGATATTAATAAATGGGTATATCAGAGTAATAAGAAACAGTACCAAGGATGATCAACAAGGAGGTCAATCAATGAAATATTACAAGGTATCCAATAACGGTTTTGACAGTAAGGTAATTGTAGCCTATAGCGGGTATGAGGCACTCGGATTTTATTTAATGGAAAGCAATGATCAACTTGGTTTTGTTGATGATATAGATGTGGAAGAAGTGGATGCTGATGAACAAGTCGAGATTTCCTATACGGGTTTTCCCGTTTTTAAGACACTTAAGGAGCTATATCAAGAGAAAGACTTCTGGGAAGTTCCTTATGTTGTCGTGGAAGTTGAGTAAAGAAAGCAACCTCCCATCTTTAGCCTCTGGATGTTACCTCCCAATCAACTCTGATAAATAGTATTTGGTAATTGCAAGATATTCACGGGTATATGATTTCAACAGTGACACTTTTGGTGTTTTTGCCGGCATCCCCTTCATGTCCAAGCCTTCTTTTCTTGCTATTTCAACTGCCCGGTAGATATGAAAGTCATTGCTTACAATCAATCCTGTAGCTGCTGTATCAGGAATGAGTTCTTTTGAGAAAACAATATTCTCGTGAGTTGTTGTAGATTTGTCTTCCATCATGATGCGCGCATCTTCAATTCCCTGGGCGATTAGCCCCTGTTGCATTGCTTTCGCTTCCGATATATCTTCCCCCGGTCCTTTTCCGCCAGATACAATGGCCACTGTTTGTTTATTGGCCTTTAAATATTCTGCAGCTTTATCAATCCGGTATTGTAGTGATAATGATGGAACCGAACCTTTGACCCTTGCTCCAAGAATAATGAGGTAATCGGCATTTTCAGGAATTTGCTGGTGAATGCTTTCTTGAATTTTCATGTGTAAAAAACCAAAATACCCCAGTAATATAACAACACTCATTACGCCCAATTTCATCGCGCTTTTCAAGGTTTTTCCCCGCTTCATTTTCCTTTCATTTAACATTCTTCACTGACCCCTCTATAGCCAAAATCGAAGAGCGTGAAATCACGAAAGACTTCCCGCACTTCCAAAAATATTCAAACTGACTGTTTATTCTGCGACAATATCATCATATATCAATTTTCCAATTTTACTGATCACTTGACGGCTCTCTTCCTCTGATTTCATATCTTCAGTAAGAACTGCAGCATAGACTGTTTGTGTTTCTGAACGAATGATTGCACAATCATGGGAAACTCCGCGAATTCCACCAGTTTTGCTTGCTACCTTGACCCCTTTGCCCATCAGTGAAGGAAGTTTATCCCTTAATTGTTGATTGTCAAATACACGCAATATTCTTTCTTGGCTTTCTTTCGTTAAAAAGTTTCCTGTATGTATCGCTTTCAGGCAGGTAATCGTATCTTCCGCCGATATGGTATTGTCGCGCCCTTCTTTTAATGCCTTAAAATCCTGCATTTTTCGTTCAAGGACAGTGTTTTTCAAACCAAGATCCTTGATGCATTGATTAATTTCCTCAAATCCCAGCAGGTTCATCATCATGTTCGTGGATGTATTGTCAGAAACAGTTATCATCAATGTCAATAAATCCTCAACAGTTAAAAATACTTTATTCGATAAGACATGCAGAACCCCAGATCCCCCTGTCACTTCATTAGGCGGGATGGTCACTGGTTGATTCAAATAGATTTTCTTTTGTTCACTTTGACGATAACCTTCGATGATCATCGGTATTTTGATAAGACTCGCTGATTGAAAGGATTCATTCTCGTGGTATCCAATCGTTTCCCCATGACCATTTTCAATTTTATATGCGATTTTCCCATTAAATGTTTCAATTAATGCCAAGATATCATGTTCTATAGTTTGTAAGGTCATCTATTTCCTGTTCCTCCCTTAGATATCATTTAAATCCCTATAAAAAACTCCCTTATCCCCTAACTTATTCTACCATGTTGAATGCAGTACAATCTTCTTCTAAATTCCAATTGAATAATTTTTTGCATAAAAAAGAGCCTTCATATCGAAAGCCCCGTTACTAACGAATATTCATCTGGATTTAACTGCCCTGCCCTTCACTAATGGGAATCGTTTCTTCTCGGTTGTATCCACCTGTGTGATTTCACCATCATGTATGGTTATTATCACGGATCCATATTGCAGATCTTCCAAGCTTGAAATGATATGCCTGATTTTCAATTCTTCTTTCTTTTCCATAATATCTCCCCTTCACTACTGGTAATAAAGTTTCGTTTCATGCCTACTGTTTAAAGCGCCCGTACGCTTCCCGCTTTCCATGTTTTCTTGAGGAAGTTGGTTTACCTATCATATCCTCACATTACTTTCCGTATAAGAATAGCCAGTTAATAGGAACTCCACATTCCCCTCCCCTCACTAATAAAAGATAAAAGGCACCCGCCATCTATCAGAAGTAGATGTAAGGGTGCCTTTAGTTGACTAATCGGCAATATTTAGGAGTTGCATATGTTATTGAAAAACACGAACCAAAGGAAAACCACATTATTCTTACCAACTAACTTGGTATTTACTAATATAATCCAATTCCCTCGTTTTGTCAATGAAAATTATAATTTTCTGATTAGTCTGCGTTTTACATTTTACTTATTTACCACTTTACCAAACTAAACTATTTGAGATATACTATTTTAGTATAAGTTGTCGGTATAAACACACACCTATTTAAGAAAGGTTCGATATAAATGGTAAATAAAAAATGGGGTTTATTGATTTTGACCACATTCGTTATTGGGAATATGGTCGGCGGCGGAATTTTCATGCTCCCTGCTCAATTAGCACAGGTATCCAGTCCATTAGGGGCCACATTGGCATGGATCGTTACTGGACTGGGAGTTTTTCTAATAGCTTTGGTGTTTGGTAACCTGGCAGTGCGGAAACCTGATTTGAAAGCTGGACCGCAAAGTTATGCTCAATCATTATTTAAATCCCCTGCTAAAGGAAGGGTTTCAGGTTATAGCATGGCATGGGGCTATTGGGCTGCGAATTGGGCTGCGACAGCTTCTGTCATCATTTCATTTGCTGGTTACCTATCAACGTTTTTCCCGGTGATGCATAGTGCGAAAGTGATTTATACAGCCGGGTCGTTTCAACTTGAACTGGGTAAAGCATTAACATTTGCGGTATGTTCCGTTGCCCTTTGGGGGATTCAGGCAATCTTGGTAAGAAGTTTTAACAGCGCTGGGAAAATGAATCTTTTTGCCACGGTTACCAAAGTGCTTGGATTCTTATTTTTCATCATTATCACGATTTTCATTTTCGATACTTCCAACCTAGGGAACGGAGCTGAATTTTATGATAAGGCGGGATCTGCAATCTCTTTAGGTGATCAAGTGAATGCTGCTGCAATTTCAACATTATGGGCTTTCATCGGTATTGAAGCCGCAGTCATGCTGTCAAACCGCGCCAAGTCACAAAATGATGTAAAGAAAGCGACGATCCTTGGTTTACTTATCGCAGTTGCCATTTATATCGGCATTACTTTATTGACGATGGGTGCCATATCGCAAGACGATTTGAAAATATCTCAAAAACCGCTTGTTGACGCATTGCAAGCTGTAGTTGGTTCAAGCGGTACGTATTTAATGGCTGCTCTTGCCGTCATTTCCTTATTGGGATCTACAATCGGATGGATTGTCGTTGCATCAGAGGTTCCTTACCAGGCAGCGAAATCGGACCTGTTTCCGGCCTATTTTGCGAAAGCGAACAAAAATGGCACACCCGTCCGTTCTATGACAATAACAAATATCATGACACAGATATTCTTATTCTCCACTATTTCGGGTACGATTTTGGAAGCTTATCAATTCTCGATGATTGTCGCTACACTCGCTTACTTGATCCCGTATCTTGCTTCGGTTCTGTATCAATTGAAATTAGTCATGACTGGGGAAACCTATGACATCATGAAAGGCTCAAGGGTACGTGATGGCATCATTACCATCCTGGCGTTAATTTACTCGATCTGGGTCATCAAGACAGGTACAGCTGATATGAATACATTCATACTTGGCATAGCATTATATGTATTCGGAATCGTCCTATACCCATTATGGATGAGAAAAAAAGCATAACCTTAAACACCTTGGCACTTATGGATGCCAAGGTGTTTTTTATATATCTTTCATAATCAATCTAGTTTTCAGCTGAACCGTTTCCCCTGAGCATAACTCCCGCAATCCAGTCATTTTTGCAGACAAATCCAAATTAGGAGCATTCGTTACCCATGTATATGGTTCGGGACAGACAAACCCCTGCTGGTTGAACAATACCCAAAACTTAAAATGTCGATCGACATGATAGATGACCTGTATGCCAGCCTCTCGGTCAGTAAGTATGCACTCGTTTTCCAGCGCTCTTTCCTCATCATAGCCAAATATGTCATCAAATTGCCTGCCGTCCAAACTAATACCATTTTGGATTTCCAATGTATTGTCCGTTTCATGAATTGCACCAGTGGGCAATGACCTTTCATTCAACTCCCAATGTTTATTGACAGGAAGTGATATTCTGCAATTCTCCAATTTACTCCCTGTTCCAAATGGAAAATTGAATACGGTATGATAACCTGCTCCCCATGGAAAGGGTTCAATGCCCTTGTTGGTGATTTCCAATTGTATTTCCAATGTTTCTGCCTTTAAAGAGAAAGACATATTCACAATGATATCTTGTGGAAAGCTGCCTTTTAGATCAAAATCGCTGCTTGAAAATTCAGTATTAATGACCACTGCTTTCCCGTTCACTTCCTTTTTGCAGACTTGCCACGGCTTGTCATGCAAAAAACCATGAATATGATTGGATTTTTTCATTTCATTGATTGGAAACTTATATACAGTCCCCTTATATGTAAATTGACCACCTTCAATCCGATTAGGAGGAAACAGGATTGGCATTCCATATAAAATGGGAGCTTTTTTATACTCTTCCACGCTATCCGGAGTGCGCAGCAACTCAATATCCTTGTGCTTGTACTTCAACGAAAGCAGATTGCTTCCTAAAGATGGCGCAATTATCGCTTCCACTTTTTCATTGCCGAACTTTATGGCCTTTTCATTTAAAAAAATGATATCTTCAATATAACCTTTCACTAATTCTCCTCCTTTGACTTGAACATATATCAATCCTACTTCCACGGACCGTTTTTTGCAACAAATGGAAAATATATATTTTTGAGTTTGAAATAAGTGTTGGTAATCTAGGATTTTGCTTAGTTCGCTTTACTATTTTTCTATTTCTTTTTTAACCTTTTCCTCCGCATAGATCGCCTTGTGCCTTATTAAATAAAAAAAGGATGCCGTAACGGCATCCTTTTTTCCTTATCTATTACTTTCACTTACTAAAGCCACTATGCCTTCTTCATCATCCAATACAAGTTCAATACCAGAGTATGGATCTTTATTCATATATTCATCCAGCCATAAGCGAAGCGCTTCTATCAAGTTGATGGTAATTAACACTTGTTTCCGGCCATCGACGAACGCTTCCGCCGAAAAGCCATAATCATCATCAAACATTAACTCCACTTCTACCTCATTGGGTTGTACCTGTTTTTTACGGGCAATGTAAACACAAACCGCATTGATGATATCTTGTTCGGAAATCTTTAGCCTCTCCATGGGTTTGTATCCTCTTTCTTCTTCTTATCTTTGAAATATGTGAATATTTTACGGATTACAACGATTAATACAACGACCGCTAACACGTTGATTAATAGACCAAGTATAGAACCAAGGGCTCCCATATTGGCGAATAGGCTACCAAAAAGTAAACCTGCCAGTCCACCTAGCATAATTCCTTTCATTAAGCCGCCTTTTGAGAATGTATTTCCAGTCTTGGCTTTATTAGCAGTAGTAGCATCGGACTTCTTAGTTTCTTTATTTTGGAAATTTGATTTGTTATTGTTGTTGCTGTTAAAACTTCTTTTTCCGGACTTGTAACCCCTTGCATCGACTGACTCCGAATGATCTTGGAATACATAAGTGCCGACTGGCGAGAATGCTAGTGTAATTGTAAGTAATGCAGCCATAAATTTTTTCATCATGTTTTTTTTGCCTCCGTTTAATAGTATGGAATGTTGATTCTATAAATGTTTTCCCAGATTTACTGAAAGTCCACATCACCTATCCTTGTTTTATCTTATAGTATTTACGTTCAATTTCAAAATAAGTTTCATTTTTTTCGATTTTTTTCAAAAAAAATAAGCAGGGGCATTTACTCCCCCGCTTACTTAAAGAACGATTAGTTTACACGAACGACACGGCCGTTGAATTTACTTGCCCAATATCCGCTTTCCATATTGGCGATCGCAACACCTGTTGAACTTTGGGAACCGATAAATTTGCCGCCGCCGACATAAATACCGACATGCCCATCAGTTTTGTAGGTATTGAAAAACACTAAATCTCCAGGTTGCATTTGACTCTTGGATACTTGACGTCCTGCACTTGTCAATGCACCCGTATTTGCTGGAAGGTTCACACCAGCTTGTTTATAAGCCCATGCAACGAATCCTGAACAATCGAAAAGACCGTTAGCGATATCTGATGCCGTTCTTCCGCCACCAAATTTATAAGTGGAGTTACCGATATATTTATAACCGGCTGTAATGGCAGAGCCTGTATTTGCACTGCTAGGCTTGCTTGATGTTTCAGTTTTACTTACTGCTGGCTTACTAGCTGCTGCAGGTTTATCAACGGAACTGCTTTTAGATGAATTAGATGATGCTTCACCTTTAGACGAACCAGATGCTGACGATTCAGCTTTAGAAGCACTTGTTGATTCTTTACTTGAAGAACTTGATGATCCGTCATTGGAAGAACTCGATGATCCATCATTGGAAGAATTTGAAGAATTCACTTCTTCAGCAGCACGGTCAAGATCCGCTTTCTCTTCTGCTTTACGTTCTTCCTCTTTTTTGATATTTTCACGAATGGACGCAATTTGTGATTCTAAACCGGCATCTTTATTCTCTAAAGATTGTTTTAGGGCCGTTGTTTCCGATTCTTTCTTTTCAACGATTTCCTTCATTTTGACAGTTTCAGCTTTTTGATCTTTAATTTGAGATTGCATGCCCTTAAGTTCTACTTCCATATCCTTTAGGCTTTGCAATTTTTTCTCAACAGTCGCTTGTTTTTTTTCTAAGTCAGCTTTATCCGCTTCCTGTTCTCTTAGAATCTGTTGGTCAGCTTCCACGATGGTGGCTACCGCTCCAACACGATTAACGAATTCACCAAAGCTTTTAGAACCTAAAACAACTTCCAGGTACTCTACGTCCCCGCCGCTCTCTTGGAATGAAAGCGCGCGCTCTTTCAAGACTTCCTCGCGTTTTGCGATTCTTTCTTCCAACGCTTTAATTTCTTTCTTTAAAGAATCTATGTCTTTTTCGGTGTCTTTAATTTCTTGTTTAGTATCTTTGATTTTTTGGTCATTTTCTTTCATTGCCGATTCTATCTGGGCAATTTGTGCATTCATCTTCGTTTGTTCTTTTTTCAATTCCTGAATAACTTGTTCTGCCTCTGAAATATCCGATTGTATTCCTGTGCGTTGTGATTGAATATCCGAGATAGATTCAGCTTTGACAGACGGTATGGCAAAAGCGCTCCCTAATCCAAGCATAATTGTCGTGTTCAATACGATAAGTTTTTTCTTCAAACTCATTTCCCCTGCTTTCCTCCCCTTGCATTTCCATCGACCCACTTCTTTTTCTCTAAGAAAAATCATTAGTCAAAATAAATTGCTGGGAACTCTTCTCTATTTTTTTTACTCTTTATGTAATCTTCTAACGTTGTGATTATATTAAAACATTTCTTAAACTCTACTATGTTTTCATCTAAGTCGTAGTATATCATCAGATTTTGTCAAATGCGTAATAACAATATTACAATTATATTTCAATTTTAACATTAAACATTAAAATTCGACTTTTTCTCGTGATATAACATCCAATATCTTACATAACACTCTTCTTATTTTGATGCAAGACTTTTTATCTAGTCTATGGCACTATGTGACCATAGACTATTGACGGGTAAAAACTCTCCATTTCCGATTGCAAGGAAGCCCTTTTATAACAGTTTGCAGCTTATTTACCTTTACGGGAAGTCCCTCCTGTCAGCATCCTTAAAAAAACTAAAAAAAACCGCTCTTAGCGGTTTTCCCGTCAATATTCGACCCATTCTTAAATCCCAGCCATAAAGTCGACAAAAACTCTCAATTCTTTTGGACGGACATATACCCTTTCCCCTTTGCTTATTCCCAGATTCAAATATTGTTCTTTCGTCAGTTCGATTTCCAGCGGTTCGTTTGTATCCTGACGAATGACTTCTATCCGGACGATGGGGCCAATCGTATGGATATGGTCAATGATGGATGCGATCGAGTCCTTTTCCGATGGTTCTCTTTCTATGATAAAGTTATGATTCCTTACATAACCAGTGCCCATTCCATCTTCAATGTCCGGGGCATTCATTTCCACATTCCCAGTTACCAATTTTCCTTTATGGACGTTGCCCTTTAATAGATTGACACTGCCGAGGAAATCATAAACAAAAGGATTTTCAGGGTGATCATATACTTCTTCCGGAGTTCCAATCTGTTCAATTTTCCCTTCATTCATGATTACCACCCGATCGGCAACATCCATCGCCTCTTCTTGATCATGCGTCACGAACACACTCGTAACATTGAATTCGTCGTGAAGCCTTCTTAGCCAACGCCTAAGTTCTTTGCGAACCTTGGCATCCAATGCCCCGAATGGTTCATCAAGCAAAAGGATATTCGGTTCAACCGCAAGTGCCCTTGCCAATGCGACACGCTGCCGCTGGCCGCCAGATAATTGGGATGGATAACGATCTTTATATCCTTCCAACTTTACAAGCTGAAGCAATTCAGTGACTTTTTGTTCAATATCTTTTTTACTTGGCCTTATTTTTCTAGGGCGGACCTTTAATCCATAGGCAATGTTATCAAAAATCGTCATATTTCGAAAAAGGGCGTAATGCTGAAAGACGAATCCCACATTTCGATCTTTTACATGTTTATGCGTATAATTCTCTTCATTGAAGAGGATCCTTCCGTTCTCTGCTTGTTCAAGACCGGCGATGATACGCAGTAATGACGTTTTCCCCGATCCGGAAGGTCCAAGGAGGGCTACGAGTTCACCGCTCTTTATTTCCAAATTGATGTTTTGGAGTGCTTGATAGGACCCGTAATATTTTGTAACATTATCAATGATGATACTCATTTCATTCCTCCTAACTCGCTTTGGTTGATTTAAAGTCGGTTTTCCATTCTATGAAACCTTTAATGATCAAGGTCATGATTGCAAAGATGGACATCAGGGATGCAACGGCAAATGCAGCCGAAAATTGATATTCATTGTATAAGATTTCAATATGAAGCGGCATCGTATTGGTCATGCCCCGTATATGGCCCGATACGACCGATACAGCCCCAAACTCTCCGATTGTCCTTGCATTGCAAAGGATGACTCCATATAGAAGTCCCCATTTTATATTGGGAAGCGTCACATACCAAAATGTCTTAAACCCTCCAGCACCCAGCGTGAGTGAAGCCTCTTCTTCAGACGTCCCCTGACTTTGCATGAGCGGGATCAATTCGCGTGCAATGAATGGGAAGGTGATGAAAATGGAAGCGATGACAATCCCCGGTACTGAAAATATCACTTTAATGTCAAAGGATTGCAACAGCGGACCAAATGTTCCATGTAAGCCAAACAGAAGAACAAAAATCAACCCAGCAATGACGGGTGAAACGGAAAAAGGCAAATCTATCAGTGTTATTAAGAAGTTTTTTCCCTTGAAATCATATTTTGTTATGGTCCACGCAGCCACAATCCCGAATATGGCATTAAGTGGCAAGGTGATGAGGACAACGATCAATGTTAACTTAATCGCAGCCAAGGAATCAGGATGGGCAATGGCCGCAAAATAGGCTTCTGCACCTTTTTCAAAAGCCTTTACAAAGATTGCGATTAATGGGACAACTAAAAACAAAGTCAAAAATAGCAATACAATTGAAATAAGGACCCATTGTATCGATTTAGGCTCTTTTGTTGCGTTTCTCGTAATGCTGACTGGGTGCTTCGTTTCAGCAACCACTGAATTACCATGTTCCATCATATTTCCTCCTACTTCCCTGAATACCTTTTGCCGGTCCACCATTGCAAGATATTGATGGTGAACAAAATTATAAATGTAATCATGAGCATGACGGCCGCAATAGCTGTTGCCCCTTCATAATCATATTGTTCAAGCTTTGTCATGATGATCAGCGGGGAAATCTCCGTTTTAAACGGCATATTTCCGGCAATGAAGACTACGGACCCATACTCTCCAAGTGCTCTCGCAAACGAAAGTGCAAAACCAGTCAATATCGCTGGAATCAATTCCGGGAAGATGATTTTAGTAAATGTCTGCATTCGATTCGCCCCTAAAGAAGCAGACGCTTCTTCCATCCCTTTTTCGATATTTTCAAGCACCGGTTGAACCATCCGCACCACGAATGGAAGGCCGATAAATATTAGGGCGATGATGATTCCGGCAGGAGTGAAAGCGATTTTAAAGCCGAAAAATTGCCCAATCCATCCGTTCGGTGAGTACAGGGTGGTCAAAGTAATTCCTGCCACGGCAGTCGGGAGGGCAAAAGGCAAATCCACCAGTCCATCGATGATCCGTTTGCCGGGAAACTCATAACGAGTAAGCACCCAGGCAATTAACACACCAAAAACTGCGTTCACAAAGGCCGCAGTTAACGCTGTCAGGAAACTCAATTTATACGAAGCAACAACCCTCGGCTCAGTTATGGTCGCCCAAAAGTCCTGAAGCCCCATTGAAAATGTGTTTAGAAAAACCATGGATAACGGAATCAAAACGATGATGGAAAGATAGAGTAACGTAAAACCCATCGTCAATCCAAAACCGGGTATGGTCCTCTTTTTCGTCTGTTTACCTTCTGTCACTATATTCATAGCTTCGCCTCAGCTCTTTTTCCGATTTATGAAGGAGAAGGCGATAAAGCCATCTTCTCCTTCATGCTTATTACTGTTGATAAATCTCGTCAAATGTACCGCCATCATTAAAATGTGTTTCTTGGGCCTTTTTCCAGCCGCCAAACGTATCTTCAACAGTCACCATATCGATTTTTGCAAATTGGTCTTCGTATTCAGCCAGAACCTTCTCATCCCTTGGACGATAGAAGTTTTTCGCGGCAATTTCCTGACCGACATCCGTATATAGGTATTCCAGGTAAGCTTCAGCCACTTCCTTTGTTCCTTTTTTCTCGACCACTTCATCGACAACAGCTACCGGTGGCTCTGCTAATATACTGATGGAAGGATTGACGATTTCATATTTGTCATCACCGAATTCTTCCAGTGTTAAATAGGCTTCATTCTCCCAAGCGATAAGTACGTCACCAATACCCCTTTCTACAAAAGTAGTGGTTGCACCGCGGGCCCCTGAATCCAGGACTTCAACGTTCTGATAAAGCTTTTTCATGAAATCCTTCACTTTTGTTTCGTCCTTATCGAAATTCTTCTCCGCATAAGCCCAGGCAGCCAGGTAATTCCACCTTGCCCCTCCGCTTGTCTTTGGATTTGGTGTAATGACGGATACATCCTTTTTAATAAGATCATCCCAATCTTTAATGCCTTTAGGGTTATCTTTTTTCACCAAAAACACAATCGTTGATGTGTATGGTGTCGAGTTTTCCGGTAAACGTTTTTGCCAATCCTTTGCTAATAGGTTACTCGCTTCATAAATGGCATCAATATCATAGGCCAATGCCAATGTAACGACATCCGCCTCCAATCCATCAATAACGGCCCTGCCCTGTTTACCAGATCCGCCATGTGATTGTTGAATCGTTACATCCTGACCGGATTCTTCTTTCCAGTGCTTCACGAACGCTTCATTGAATTCCTGGTACAGTTCCCGTGTCGGATCATATGACACATTCAGTAGCTCGACTGACCTTGATGACCCGTCCCCTTCCGTTTTTTCCGAGTTGCATCCTGCAAGTACACCGAAGGCTAAAATCAAACTTGTCAATAATACCATAAATTTTTTCATGGAATCCCCCCTGTTTTTTGCAACAAAAAAAGCACACTACTTCCCTTTTTATTTTTGGAGATAGTATGCCTTCAGTTCTCTGATCAGCAAATATTCTGAATTTATTTATATTAACATAAAACAAAGTATACCAAGTTGTCAACTGCGTTTTACAAATAAACATGTACTTTTATTTTAATACAAACTTCTCAAACGAAAAGGGCTCGATCCAACGGGGAGATCGAGCCCTTTAATACCTGGCCAACACTTATGAATTTGATGCTTTTTGATACAGCTTATTGTCCACGATATACTGATAACACTGATCAGGCAGTAAATATCTTGGCTCCCCGCCCATCGCGAATTCATCCCTTATATATGTAGAACTGATTTCCATGGAAAGACCTTTATCTATAAGGTGAAATGTATTGCCATCATCATAATTTCTTAGCAATGGACTTTTGGATATAATTTTCAACATATCGATCCCATTCCGTGCCATGACGATGAATTTATGATTGGCAATCAATTTTTCCCTGAATTTCCATCGTAAGTGTACCGGTAACTCTTGATTATCAATATCTTCAAGTAAATCTGCACCCATTATGAAATAAACTTCGTCATTTGGAAATCGTGCTTTAAAATATTCCATCGTGTACCAAGTATATTGTTTACTCGTTCCGGCGCGTTCATTGATTTCATAATCACTAACTTCGAACAGCGGGTTGCCCCCTATTGCCAAATTCAGCATTTCCCAACGGTGTTCATTGCTCGTTTTCATCTGTTTATCGATACGGCCATTTGCGCAAGGTAAAAAAATCACCTTGTCTAGCTTTGCACGATGCGAAATGGTTGATGCTGTCCATAAATGCACATTCGTGACCGGATCGAAGGAAGATCCATAAACTCCAATTTTGCCCATCCTTATCTCTCCCCATCTGCCTTTCCTTTTCACAGCGGCCCTGACCGGACTCGCTTCCTTCCCCTCATGCAACCGGCAATGCGGCCAAGTCGTACAGTCCAGGCTCCAGTCCGTCAAGGACCAACCCTTCCATTGACCTCTTGTCAGCAACTGCCGGCCCCCTCTATGCCTTCAAAATCTTTCATGCCAATGCTTCAGCTGCATCTACCACAGTAGCAGTGCCAATATACAGGATTTCTTTCCATTTCCATCAAAATGAAAGGGGGCATCCATTTGAGTTCCTAATGGGTACTCATCCGGATTTACCCTACATTGACAGTTGACCCTTCAGCCATTGATGAATTCAGCCGATATGAATATTGCGTATCTCCTGGCCAATATAGCGTATTTTCATTCAGGCGCTTTAAAATATCTAACCATTGATTCATGTATTTCTCCCGCAAGTCCAAGCTTACAGTTTGGTCCTTAATGTCCAAAGCTCAGGAAAAAATGGCTGTTCGACCACTTTCTTCAGATAACTTACACCGGACGATCCGCCAGTTCCCTTTTTATTACCGATGATCCGTTCGACGGTGCTCATATGATTGAATCTCCAGAACTGTTGTTGACTTCCAATATCAACAAGCTTTTCGGCCAATTCATACAAATCCCAATATTTATGCACATCACGGTAAACTGTCAGCCACGCGTTTTCAACACTTGCATTTCCCTGATAAATTACAGACCAATCCCTGTTGCGGACCGATTGATCAATGGGAAGCCCTCTTGTAGCCAAAGCCCCTATAGCCGCATCATAAATACTAGGTTTATTCAAGGCTGCCATCATCGACTCATAAAGCTCGGGCTTGTGACGGAAAACGGCCAATATTTGCGAATTCTTTTGACCCATTGCAAATTCTATCAACCTGTTCTGATATGATTGGAACCCTGAAGAGTTTCCTAGTTTCTCCCGGAATTCCATATAATCGGATGGTGTCAAGGTCGAAAGTACATTCCAGGATTGAACAAGTTGCTGTTGGATCCTGGCCACTCGGGATAGCATCTTAAAGGAAGGCTCCAAACATCCTGCCTCAATAAGGGCTGTTGCTGCAGTCAATTCATGGAGGATCAATTTCATCCATAATTCACTTGTTTGGTGAATGATGATGAACAACATTTCATCGTGATGACCGGAAAGCCGATGCTGACTTGATAATATTTGATTTAAATGCAGGTAGTCCCCATAGGACATATCTTTTTCAAAATCAGTTACCATACTTTCTTCCGAACGGTGTTCATCTCTTGGACCCTTATCCATACTATCCCTCTTTCCCTTTACATTCTTTTGATTTTCGACATCAATACATAAACAATGCAAAGAAAGATCAGCCATGGTACACCGAACTGGAGTACAATTTTAAACGGGCCAGTGAACCAGGTGGATACCGTCAAAGCAAACAAAAGAAATGCACCAAGTAGAGTTAGATATGGAAATCCATACATTTTAACCGGTAATTTGCGTCCCCCCGATTTCTCCCACCTCTTCCTGAAAAATAAGTGGGAAATGAACACCATGAACCAGGTAAAAATGGCTCCGAACATCGATATGCCCATCATGAATGCATATGAAGTATCAGGAAGCAGGACCTTTACTCCTGCAGCAAGAAATATGCCCAAAGTGGATATGAGGAGGGCTCTTACCGGGACTCCTTTATTGCTCACTTTTTGAAATAAGGCTGGAGCCTGCTTCTGCTCGGATAATGAAAATATCATTCTGGTGGAGGCATATAATTGACTGTTCATTGCAGATATTGCAGCGGTTAAAATAATGAAATTCATGATCCCCGATGCACCGGGAACATTCAGGATTTCCATTACCCTAACAAATGGGCTTTTATCAATACCGGCCGATTGCCAAGGTACAATCATTAACATGATCCCGATTGTCAGTAAATAAAAAGTGGCAAGCCTGAAGACAGTTGCCTTCAAAGCTTTAGGGACGGCAATATCCGGATCCTTCGCTTCCCCCGCCGTCACCGCAATCAACTCAGTTCCTAAAAAGCTGAAGAGAGAAATGAATATGGCGACCCAGAGCCCCCAAAAACCGAAAGGCATAAAACCGCCATCATTGGCATAGTTCTCTACACCGATCCCGCTTGACGGTTCGGCGCCAAACACCACGTAGGCGCCCAGTAGTATGAATATGACAATGGCGCTGATTTTGATCATGGAAAATACATACTCAAAATTCCCGAATGTATTGACACTCGTCGCATTTACATAGATTAGCAGTGCAGCAAAAAGGAAAATCCAAACGCTCCAAGGTACATCCGGGAACCAATATTTCATATAAACAGCGATGGCACTCACCTCGACACCGATGGCAAGGACATTAGCTATCCAATATGAATATCTCACAACAAAACCCGCAAATGGACTTATATATTTTTCAGCAATGGTCCCAAAGGATCCCGATGTTGGGTGGGCTACAGTCATTTCCGCCAAACAGCCCATCAGCAGAAGGACAATGAATGCACCAATTGCATAGCTGATAAGTACACTTGGACCTGCCGTAGAAATCGCAAGACCGCTCCCCAAAAATAATCCGGTGCCAATTGCACACCCCATGGCAATCATTGTGATTTGACTCGATGATAATTCACGATGCAATTTATTTTTCTCCATATGTTGCTCCCATTCCAGGCAATGATTCCCCTTTTGTTTTCATAGTTTTCATATAATCTGCCGGGCTAGGACCCAGCCGTCTATTCCATACCTTTTCCAATCTTCCAATGACAACTCATCCATGGATTCAAATAGAACCCTTCTCTGTAAGAAACTAATGGATCTTCCTGATCCAAAATTCCCGCATAATCTTTCGTTGACATGAAATTGTTGATATCCAAGTTCTCCCCGCTTTCTTCCCATCCACTATTTTTCACTTGTAAATCCCCACCCCTTCCCATGCCAACCTTATCATCCTGTCAGGGTCTTTTTCAATATAATCCTTTTTATCAAAAATCATGGTGTAGTGGTTGGTTTCATCATATTTCGGCCAAATTTCACCTTCCGGGGGATTTGGGTTTCCATGTTTCGCAAAGTTAACCCAATGGCCCTGCATTCTGTGGGAAACCTTTAGGGCAGCTGACCTTGAACCAAATGAAGTGATCCGTTTCCCAAATGCCGAGTCGAAAGTCTGGAAGGCAAAAGGGATTTCCATACCATGCGTCGCCCCTAATTTACTTATGCACATTGCCGCCGTTTTATAATCAAAACGGTACATCCAAGTTTTTTTTTCAAAGCTGCTGTATGCCTCCGCATACCAAACCGAGGGAATATGTAAGGTCGCATCACGGCCAATGCCAAGCACAGCTTTCTTTTCTGGGTAGTTTATATAAGCATTCGTAATTCGCTCTTTCGCCTCAGGGTCTGTATTTTCGAACATTTTATGAATCATTGCCGCATTAGTCGGGATCAAAGGGGGATCCATCTGTTCGAATAATGTCGCTTCGTCCCTATTTGTTCCTATAAGCAAGGGTATTCCCTTTGCTTTTCCGGATCGAATCGAATCTAGTGGATAATCGGGCAGGAAGGCACCATCTACGACAGGTCCAAAGGATAGTGAGCCCGGCATGGCTTGTGAGTTTTCCCGCAAGAGTTGGTAGGAGGCCGCGACAATCTGTTGAACTGGAAGTGTTTTTAACCGATGGATTTCATTCTTTCCAATGCCCAATATCTCAAGGAACCGTTCACTGAATTGGCGCGCAAATCCTTTTCCGTAAACAGATGTTGGAGCGGGACTTTCTGCAATGGCCTGTTTAAAAAGACCTCTCGCTGATGGAACAGTAAGTAAAGTGGTAACCGCATTGCCTCCAGCTGATTCACCAAATATCGTAACATTATCAGGGTCGCCGCCAAACGCTTCTATATTATCTTTAACCCATTTAAGAGACGCAACTTGATCACGTAAACCTAAATTGGTTTCAAATATTTCCCTATCACCTGCCAACTCGGTAAAGTCCAGATACCCCAGTGCCCCCAGCCTATAGTTAATGCTTACTACGACTACATCTCCATTTTTAGCCAGTAAATGTCCATTGTACATATCAAGGGATCCAGCTCCCGTTATATATGCTCCTCCAGGAATCCAGACCATGACCGGGCGTTTTTTATCATCAGCTCTAGGTGACCAAATATTCAGGAACAAACAATCTTCATCCATTTTTTCATTTCCGGCCATTCCTGTTCTTACCGCCCGATCCATCGGCTGCGGGGGAATGGTACCAAAATCCACTGCATCGATGACACCGCTCCACTTATCAACTGGCTCCGGTGAGCGGAAACGCAGTGCCTCGACCGGCGCTTTAGCATACCTGACTCCACGCCAAACGCATATATCGTTTTCCATAGTACCTTGAAGATGTCCTTTTACCGTCGTAACTATTGATCCAATCATTCCCTTTCACCTCATCATATAGTAGTAGATATTTAAGTTCTTCTTTTTCCATTCCCTTATATCCTTCATCTTTATCGAAAAAAGATTTATAGAGTCAGTTAAGCAAAAATAAGTACCGCTATCGTATAAAGCTCAGGTTATGAGTTTGGATATAGACTTTCAAATCACCAGTTCAACAAAAAAAGACCCAATCAGGTCTTTTTTGTTGAACTCGGCAATTAGCTTAAGTGAGCATGGCAATGATGCTCAATAAAGAGCTGCCCCGAACGGAAAGCTGTTGTGCAGCATATGTTAATTGCTGTTCATCGAGCTGTTCCAGTAACGGCTTTAATTCAAGCAATTCATTCTCCAGTCCTTTAAGATCTGTAGATATCTTGTCCACCATCAAGAGGACTTGCTCGGACTCAACTGTGGTTTCAGACAAGACTTGTAACCGTTCCTTGATTTCAGTCAACGGCATATTCTGTTCCTTATACCGATTAATCATTTGAAGACGATTTAAAGCATCTTCTGTGTAATATCGATATCTTGACCCAGTTTTTTCATAGTTCAGCATTCCTAATTGTGTGTAATAGTCAATGGTTCTTCGCGAAACATTCGCAAGTTCAGCAAGCTGTCCAATCCGATATACATTCACCCAGATAGTCACCTTCTTTTAAAATCTACTGTTAACGATACTATAACATAACTATCCTAAAAGGTGACTTCGAGGATGAATCTATTAGACTACTTTATCCGAATTGCCCTTCAACTGCTTCTTGGCAAAATACAGGGCCTCTTCTTTCGATTTAAAAAAGTGCTGTTTTTCTATCTTATGATACAAACCTGTACTGAGTAACAATTCCTTTGGTTGCTGCTGGATTCCGGAAATGATTAATTTCCCCTTATATTTACCGATGCGATTAACAATCGCCAATAGCGCAGCCTCTGCTGAAGTGTCCATATATGTTACCCGGCGCATGCTTAATACCAACACTTTCGTCTTATTATCCAAGTTCTCCAATATCGATGACTCCAGGACGTCTATCGAACCAAAGAAGAGAGGGCCTTCCAAGTTATACACATTGATTTTTGACTCCGAATTATCAATTGGAACAATCTCAGTAATCTCATGACTTCTTTCCCTAACCTTTAACGTGTGGCTCATTTTTGCAATGAAGGTGATGAATGCAATCAATAAGCCGATTCCCACTCCCATGATTAAATCAGTGAAGACAGTTACGAGGAAGGTGACCAGCAAAACCGCAGAATCTGTCGTCTTCGTTTTCAATACATGAGCGAATTCCTTTCTTTCACTCATATTCCAGGCAACAAACATCAATATGGGAGCCATGCTAGCCAAAGGTATATGTGCTGCATATGGAGAAAGCACCAGCAAAACCAGTAAAACGACAATACCGTGAATGACTCCGGACATCGGGGAGACTGCCCCGCTTTTAATATTGGTAGCTGTCCTGGCAATAGCACCTGTTGCAGGTATCCCGCCGAAGAATGGGGTTGCGATGTTCGCAATTCCTTGCCCAACCAATTCCTTATTGCTATCATGCTTGGTTCCCCCCATGTTATCGGCCACGGTAGCGGATAACAATGACTCGACACCGCCCAACAAAGCAATTGTAAACGCAACGGGAAGGAGTGTGATAATGACTTCCACTGAAAGCTCCGGCACTTGGAATTCCGGAAAACCTTTCGGAATCGCTCCATACGTGGAACCAATCGTGGCCACCTTATCGGGAAATAAAAAGTAGGCTGCCATTGTTGATAGCAGCAGGCCCAGAAGCGGTCCCGGCACCCGGGGCAGGAGTCTAGGTGCCAGCAGTATGACGACAAAACATATAATCGCAACAAACACACTATATATATTGATCGTGTCTGCTTTAATCACCAGTTCCTTCATGTTATCCATGAACGCTTCATGTTTTTCCACTTTCATGCCAAAGAAGTTGGCAATTTGCCCTGAAAAGATTATTATCGCAATTCCTGTTGTAAATCCAATAATGACTGGACGGGGAATGAACTTCATCAAATTGCCCAACTTAAGAAGACCCATCAAGACCAATATCATCCCCGCTAAAAACCCGGCAATAAGCAGACTTTCATACCCATATTGCATGACGATTCCAAATAATAAAGGAACAAACGCCCCGGTTGGTCCTCCAATTTGATACTTGGAGCCACCCAAAATCGATATGAGGATTCCAGCGATGATTGTCGTATATAACCCATATATTGGTTCGACGCCTGAAGCAATTGCAAAAGCCAATCCTAAAGGAATGGCTACAACACCTACAACCAATCCTGCCGTTACGTCCTTTTGAAAACCCTTCATATTATACCCTTGAAATCTAGAATCTTTTATCATCCTTTTCAAACTCACATCCTTAGTCGTTTTTTCAAATATGAATCTACCATCATCAGGAAAAATGACATTCTTTCATTCTTGAGGAAATTACTTGATTGAAATGAATCTAACTATTGTAGGTTGTTTCAACGAGACAAACCATGCGGGGGACTTTTCAAAACTAAGAAATAATCGTCATATGTAATCTCCTTTGTTAAGTTATTTGACATGGTCTCGACCACGCTTCAACATTATACAGTAAAACGTTAAACTGTACATTGTTAGTAATATTAACATTTGTTTACAATTTTTTTGTCTTTTTACATTTCCATTACAATCCGGGACCATACTTCCAGTCTGGTTAATTTGAAGCTGGAGATTCAGACTACGAATCAGGAGGTTTGAACTTTGGACTAATTCCCCATGCCGGAAACCTTGATTACAATAGAAAAAGCATGTTTTGAGAAAGATTGCTCAAAACATGCCCTATAAACCTAATTTTGTTTTTCGTCTCAGGCTCTATATACACAAAAACCTTTTGATTAAAATCAAGAAGTTTTCTTTTTAGTTTACAGCTCTTCTCCTCTCGTCTCGATAATATGCTTATACCAATGAAACGACAGCTTCTTTTTCCGGTTTAACTGATCATGATGATCCACGTAAATAAATCCGTATTGCTTCTTATACCCGTTTAACCAACTTAATAGATCAATGACAGACCATGCGTAATATCCTTTTAAATGGATGCCTTCTTTGATTGCACGTTTAATCACTTTTAAGTGTTCCTCAATATATTTAATACGGGGAACATCCACTATTTCACCATCGATAATCGGATCCTCATCACCAAGTCCGTTCTCTGTAACATACATTTTAATTTCACCATAACGTTCTTTTAACATATGCAGCCCATCTAAAAATCCTTGAGGTGAGATTTCCCAGCCCCATTTTGTATATGTTTTATCATCCATTTTTATGGTCCGATAAAAGCCATCAAAAGACGGGTTCCCTGGAGCTAGAGTAGATGTTTCTCTTGAATGCTCCATGTTTGAAACAGCTTCCCGATTTTTTTCCACTCGAATGGGCTGGTAATAATTGAGTCCAATAAAATCATTTTTCCCCGCATTTCTTTTTAGCGTATCCAGTTCTTCTTCGGTCCAACTTGGAGTCCAGCCTTTTTCCTTTAATTGCTCAACCACATAAGCTGGATATTCACCTTTTAAAATAGGGTCATAATACCAAAAAGTTTCATATTCATTGGCATGCCGAGCAGCCAATACATTCTCATGTTTGTCATTTATACTATAAGCAGGCAGGAAAACATGGGTAATCCCAATTTCACCGTAATGATTCAGTGACTTGTATACCTCTACCGCTTTTGCATGTGCATAAAAAACATAATGTGTCGCTTGAAAGTATTTATTTTCATCGTTTTGGATTCCAGGCGGGTGCGCTCCTTTTAAATAGCCCAGACCGCAAAACATAACCGTTTCATTAAACGTGATCCAATGTTTGATGCGGTCTCCGAAAGCGCGAAAGCAAATTTCCGCATACTTGATGAATGCTTCAGCTGTTCGCTTATTCGTCCATCCCCCATCTTGTTCAAGCGTCAAAGGCAAATCCCAATGATACAGCGTAACAAATGGAACAATCCCATATTTTAAGCATTCATCAATGACATTATTATAAAATTCCACGCCTTTTTCGTTTACTTCCCCGTCACCTGTCGGCAAAATACGTGCCCATGAAATGGAAAACCGGTACGATTCAAGTCCCATTTCTGCCATTAATTTAATATCTTCTTTGTAACGATGATAATGGTCTATCGCTACATCCCCGTTTGTACCTTCAAATGTTTTCCCTGGAATCTTTGAAAAGACATCCCAATTCGTTATACCTTTTCCATCTTCATCCCATGCTCCTTCTATTTGAAAAGAAGCAGAAGCTGCTCCGAATAAAAAATCGTGTGGAAATTTCATTACAACCCCTCCGTTTTCATACCAACTTATGAAATTGATGATAATACATTTTATTTATAGGTACAAATATTAATATGATTATATTACTTTCATTCATATTTGCCTACATAAACTTTGCATTAAAGATAGTATCCACTATGAAGAATGAATAAATCCAGAATCAATCTCACTTTTGGCAAAGGACCAATGACTTACATCTGTTGTTAGTTTCATATGTACACATACAAAACCCGTCCTCCTTTGGAGGACGGGTAACATATTATTCAAGACATTAACAATCACTCCACAACCGGGAGCCAACCTTTTATCCCAATCAACTTTTCCCAAAGCGGATCTGGAATGACCAGTTCATCCTGATCTTTTTTGGAGAGGGTAGTCCGTATTTCCGCTTCTTTTCCAGACCTGATTTTTTCAATCCAATGCGGTTCCATGAGAAGCTCACGCCCAAGGGCGATAAAAGGGACACCCGTTTCCATAGCTTCTGCTACTTCATCAGGTGTATGCAGTGATCCTACACCGACCACAGGGATACGATTACCTACTTTATCGTAAATTTTAACGATGCGTGACTTTGTCCTATCACTCTCACGGAATGAGCCATTCCAGAAGTGACCTACCGATATATGTAGATAATCCAGGTTTTGATTGGCTAGTCTGTCAACGAGTTGGATCGTATCATCTAAAGTGATTCCAGGGTTGCTGCCTTCTTCAGGAGAAAGGCGGTAGCCGATGATAAACGGCTTTCTCGCATGCCCAGCAACCGTTTTCTCGACTTCATTCACAATGGTAAGCGGGAAAATCAATCGTTGTCCCAGTGTCCCGCCCCAGTTATCCGTACGACGGTTCGAGTGTGGCGAGAAGAATTGTTGAAGCAAGTACGTATTGGCACCATGGATTTCCACACCATCAAATCCTGCTTCGATGGCCCTTCTTGTTGCTTCGCTAAATGCCTTAATAACCTCTTGTATTTCGTCTTCACTCATTTCCCGCGGTACAGGTGCTTCATCGTTTGAAGCAATGCCACTTGCAGAAACAGGTTGGTTATCAGGCAATAAATCCGGCGGACTTTGCCGGCCTCCATGATATATTTGCAGAATCGCTTTTGACCCGTTGGACTGGATCGTTTCGGCTAGTTTTCTCAAGGATGGGATAAAGGAATCGTCATCTGCACTAAGCTGGCCTGGGAATCCCTTTCCTCCAGCAGATACATAGGCACATGCCGTGACCACCGCTCCTACACCAGCCGAGCGCTCAGCGTAATAGGCCAGTTCATCATCGGTTACAAAGCCTTGATCATCCGAAGAATAAGTGGTCATAGGAGCCATCATGATACGATTTTTCACTTCTACCCCTGATGGAAATTTATATGTTTGAAAGATCTTTTCGTATTTTTGATTCATGCAATCCTCCCCCTTTACTCTTAGTGGTGATGATGTCCGTGCGGTTCTTTAGAAGGGTTCGTGATTTCAAAGCCTTCTTCAGGTACATAAAAATATTTTATCCAGACACCATCCAGAAATTCTTCACGTGAATCCAGTAAAATATCGATATCTTTATCTGTTTTGACGATTTCATCATGTTCTGCCGGTGTATCTAGTTTCATGTCATAATGGGCATGATCGCCATGCATATGGGTGATATATACACGAATCATTTTCCCTTTCGCTTCTTCAGTGTTCAGCATTTTTTGTAAGACCTTAGCTGCATTACGATTAATTTTGCATTTCATGTCCATTCCCCCAACAATAAAATAATCCCTGTATTAAATTCTACCCAATTACGGGTTATCAGTAACATCCATTTTTCCCCTTCCTTATTGGCCATGTCCACTCATATGCTTATAAGCGGTCTGAAGGAAAGACGATTCCGATTTGCTTTCTTGCTTCATCCATGATTTCCATAGTCAATAGTGAATTCGCATACGAATTTATATCGGACTCCATTTTCCTCTGCTGTATCAATTCAACAAACTCTTTCGCTTCATAATACATGGTAGGCATATCCTGTTTTACCGAAATATTTTCATTTGTTCCATCCCGATACTTAATATCCACCGCTTGCGGTCCTGAAATTTTCTGAATGATGATGCTTCCATGTTCACCTTGAATTTCCGAAGGCAAATTGGATTCAGTAATCTTGGAGAACATGACGACTGCCTCCATCTCATCATAGGAAAGCAGGATCGTACCCTGCCCGTCGACTCCTGATTCAAGCATCGTTCCTGATGCATGTACCTTATTTGGTTTACCGAACAGAACAACAAGCGGATAGAGTACGTAAATACCAAGATCCATTAAAGAGCCACTGGAGAATTCAGGATTGAATGCATTCAGCACAGTGCCTTGTTTATACGAATCATATCGAGATGAATATTGGCAAAAGCTTCCCGAGAAACGCCGTACTTTCCCGATTTTATCCAGATTCCCCTTTATGCTTTCGAAATTCGGCATGATGGTCGATTTCATCGCTTCCATCAATAGCACATCATTTTGTTTTGCAGCCTCAATCATTTTCCTTACTTCTGCAGCATTTGAAGCCATTGGTTTTTCACATAATACATGTTTTTTATTTTGTAAAAACAACACGGCTTGCCTGCAATGATGAGAATTAGGGCTTGCTATGTATACAGCGTCGATTTCATTGCTGGCGGCCATTGCTTCTAAATTCGTAAAAGTCGTATGTACTCCGTATTTATTGGCAAATTCCTTGGCTTTCTCTTCTGTACGTGAGTACACGGCGGTTAACGATAAATCCTCTACATGCTTTGCAGCCTCCAAAAATCGTTCCGTGATCCAATTTGTACCTATTACCCCAAATCTTATCAAATTCCTATCCCCTTTCAAGCTAACTTGAATATGTCCTCAATATACAGACATTTCACTGAAAAACAAAGTATAATGAACACTCGCAACTGTTTAAATTGGATTTTTTAGGTAATGTTCGTTTATAATTTTTCTATAATGCCACTGCCATGATGTTTCTACATACTCCCTAACGGGAAAGCAAAATGAAAAGGAGCGTGTGAAGTTTATGACAGAATTAATGAAAAACAAAGTTGCCATCATTACCGGTGGAGGGTCGGGAATTGGCCGGGGTGCCGCACTGAAACTAGCTGAAAACGGCGCGAACATCATCTTTTTTGACCGTACAGTCGAAAATGCGGAAAAAGTGAAGGACGAAGTGGAAAACCTTGGTCGAAAGGCATTAGTCATTAAAACGGATGTTTCCAAGGCTGAGCAAGTTGAACATTCCTACAAGAAGGCCCATGAACAGTTTGGGAAAATTGATTTTGTATTTGCAAACGCAGGCATTAACGGAGTGATTGCCCCTATAGAAGATATAAAGCCAGAAGATTGGGATCAGACACATGCCATCAACCTCAAAGGCACCTTTCTCACCATTAAATACGCCATTCCCTACATGAAGGAAACGGGTGGCAGCATCGTAATCAACAGCTCCATCAATGGAAACCGATATTTCAAGAATTTTGGTTTTTCCGCTTATAGTTCATCCAAAGCTGGTCAAGTCGCTTTTGGGAAAATGGCTGCACTCGAATTGGCAAGATATAAAATCAGGGTAAATACCATTTGTCCCGGCTCCATCGATACGAACATTCACGATAACACATTCCCGGAAGATGAAAGCTTAAAAAAAATCAGGATTCCCATTGAATATCCGCAAGGCTCTCAGCCCCTGGCGAAAAAAGCGGGGAGTACCGAACAAGCTGGTGATCTCATATTGTTTCTAGCATCGGACATGTCTTCCCATATTACGGGCACGGAAGTTTATATCGATGGAGCAGAATCGCTATTATGATTCATACTTACGCCCCTAAAGGAAAAAGCTGAAATCCACATCAAGGATTTCAGCTTTTCCTAATTAAACTCGCCTTAACCCACGACGGGCAAGGATTAAATAAGCGAACATGGCGATGACATGACAGCTTACCATCACAATTCCCATAGGCAAGGGTGACTCACCTGAGCCTAGTCCCACCAAGGGAGCCATTAGTGATCCTAATATAAAAGGAAGGAGGCCAATTAAAGCCGAAGCACTGCCTGCTGTTTTTTTCTGATTTTGCATCGCTAAAGAAAAACTCGTAGTACCGACAATACCGACGCTGGAGACGGAGAGGAATAAAGCGACCAAGATTCCTGCCAACCCAATTTCGAGAAGGACTGAGGCAAGTAGTAACATTCCTCCAAACAATGCTAGACATAATCCCATTTGAAGCAGTTTTTCTTCTTTAACCTTCCCGGCAAGCTTCCCGGCAACTTGTGAAGCGATGATGATCCCAATTCCGTTTATTGCAAAAATCAAACTGAAGGTCTGTGGAGAAACGCCATAAATGTTCTGGAGAACAAAAGGCGATCCGGAAATATAAGCGAACATGGCGGCACTTATGAATCCTTGTGAAAAAGCATAGCCCATAAACACGCGATCTCTCAATAAGTTCCCAAATGTCCTGATAGTATCTTTTACCCCACCTGCACTTCTGAGATTAAACGTTAAAGTTTCCTTTATCCCAAAAAATGCAGCTGCAACCATAATGATACTTAATACTGAAATGACAACGAAGACTCCCCGCCAAGACGTGAAATGCAAAAGCTGACCGCCAAAAACCGGAGCCAATATCGGAGCGGCCCCATTCACCAGCATTAACATGGAGAAGAACTTGGTCAAATCCGATCCTGAAAAAAGATCGCGAACTATCGCCCTTGAAATGACAATGCCCCCCGCTCCAGCAATACCTTGGATAAAACGTAATAATAAAAGCAATTCAATGGTTGGAGCAAAGGCGCATAACAGAGAGGATATGCAATAAATGGATAAAGATATGATTAACGGTGTCCGTCTTCCTTTTGCATCACTTAGCGGCCCTAAATAAATTTGGCCTAAAGCCAATCCTAACAAACAGGCCGTCAAGCTCAGCTGCGCTAAAGACGTACTGCTTTTCAGATCCTCCGCCAGTGTGGGAAGACCCGGTAAATACATATCAAGTGACAGTGGCCCAATCGCTGCAAAAGACCCCAGCATAAGAGCCATCAACAGCCTTTTGGATTTAGTCATTTCGTTGCCTGATGATATCGTTTCCTTCATTTCAATCATTATTACCCCTATCCCTTTCAACTAATTGTTTTTCCTTAATAAAACTCGACTTTCTTTATTTTACAAAAGATCCGAACAATTTACGATAAGTATGCATCCCCTAGAATTGGATTCTTCCCTCGAGAATTCAATTAAGTAATGTTCAAAACTCAGAAATCTTCCAAAAAGGAAAAATCTTAAATCAGGAAATATATTTGAGGATGCTACTATCCAAAGTAAGGCTATAAAAGGTCCAATCAATTCCCCATAAAAAATGACCCCATTTTGGAGTCATTTCAAACTCTAGACAAACTCGAAGAAAAGCCAGTTTGCATTTCTGAAATCCGCTCCCTTTCCGCCGACCGTTCCCAAGCCTCATCAAAGCGAGCGCCTGGGGGTCTCGGCTAGCCAGTCATTCGGGATGAGGGCATTCCGAATCCCATATTCAGAGTCATTTTGATTTATTCAACAATACTAAATTACGCGGAGTATCACCAGATAATCCATCCATCAAGTTTTGTACGGCAAGAGCTGCCATCTTCAATCTTGTGGCAATGCTGGCACTCCCAATATGCGGCAGTGTAACGACATTGGGCAATGTTAGCAGCGGGTGATCCACAGGGACTGGCTCTTCTTCGAATACATCCAATCCAGCCGCCCAAATCTCTCGGTTTTCCAGCGCCTGGTATAAGGCCTTTTCATCGATAATCCCGCCTCTTGCTGTATTAATGAGCACAGCCGTCCCTTTCATTAATTCAAGCTGCTCCTTGCCAATCATATAAGTGGTTTCCGGTGTGAGCGGCAGCATGACACAAACGAAATCCGATATTTGGAGCAATTTTTCAAGGGACTGATATTCGATTCCTAATTCTTTTTCCTGTTCATATTTACGGCTTCGATTAAAATAAACCAAGTTCATTTCAAATCCCTTAGCTCTTTTTGCAAGGGCTTCCCCAATCCTACCCAAACCGATTATACCAAGCGTTGCACCGTGTACATCTTGTCCGGTCAGCTGCATCGGCGACCATGTTTCCCACTTTCCACTCCTTAAATAATCTTCTGCCTCCATCATCCTTCTTGCCGTTGCAAGCAGCAAGCCGAAGGTTAAATCAGCTGTCGTTTCCGTTAAAACCCCCGGTGTGTTCGTGACCATGATGCCCCGTTTTGTTGCACTTCGAACATCAATATTATTATGGCCCACTGCCATATTCGCGATGATTTTCAGGTTAGGCGCCCGTTGAATCAGTGACTCATCGATTTGTTCCGTCAATAAACAAAGCAGCCCATCGACTTCTTTCATTTCTCCTTCAAGGACCTCTCTAGGGACCGGTATATCCTCTTGATCCCACATCCTGACATTATATGTCCGACTAAGACCTTCGATGATTTGTTCCGGCAATTTCCTTGTAATATAAATTTTTGGCTTCAAACCATAACCTCCTATATCGTTTCATTCCATTAACGCATTCTTGCACCATTTTTCACCTTCAGTTTTCGTCACTCAACAATTAATTATAGAATATTGGCTAAATTACTAGCTTGTTTATTCAATTTTAAAATAAACTAGATAAATAGACCATCTATTTCCAATCATTCTACTATTAATTTTCCCGTTTACAAGGAGGCTTCCGCTTGACAGTTTCAATTCATTCAACTAATCATAGAATAATAACCCATTAAATCTATTCTGTCATTAGTAATACAACAATTTTCCAGATGAAGTTTATCTCGATTTAGGAGGATATGGGACGTTCATGAAAACGAAAACAACATTTAATATTTATCCAATCATAGCTCCAAGCGCTTTATCTTTAAAAAGTATAAACTTTTATTTAGTTAAGCAGGATGAATCTTTAACATTAGTCGATTCAGGCATGAATGATGACGTCTGCTGGAATGCCCTTCAGCAAACATTAAACGAAAATGGATTTACCGTTGGAGATATTACGGGAATTTTATTAACCCATCACCATGGAGACCATGTTGGCTTGGTCAATCGGATTACCGAACTCCATCCGATTCCCGTTTATGCCCATTCTAAATCCATCCCCCGTTTAAAAAGGGACCCTGACTTCTTAAGTATGAGAATTGAATTCTATAAGCAGCTTTACATTGAGATGGGCTGTGGTGAACTTGGAGATAAACAAGTGGCTTACCTATTCAACGCGGTCGATAATAATAAAGATCAAAAACTGAATGGTGACATCATCGCAATCACGGAAAAACAATGGCTGAATTTTGAAGTGATCGAATTTCCCGGGCATGCACCGGATCAAATTGCTTTTCTTGACCAGGAAGGGAAACGGCTTCTTGCCGGTGATTTATTGATTGAACATATATCAAGCAATGCCTTGATCGAACCTGAT
Organism: Peribacillus sp. NPDC056705; assembly: GCF_043656335.1. Taxonomy (NCBI): domain Bacteria; kingdom Bacillati; phylum Bacillota; class Bacilli; order Caryophanales; family Bacillaceae; genus Peribacillus; species Peribacillus sp. NPDC056705. The sequence continues at coordinate 34,677 of NZ_JBHTYI010000009.1, forward strand.
GAAAACGGTAATAGAATGCTGACTCTTGTAGATCATATCGATTCATTAAAACGATGTTTGGCATTACAGGTGAATCTTCTCTTTCCTGGTCATGGAAACATCATTGAACAACCTGGTCATTTGATTGAAAAAAGGCTCAACAGCATAGAGAGAAAATCACAAAAAATCCTTAGCTTGATAGAATCCGGAATTTCTACCGGCAATGAACTGGCAAAGGAGTTTTACAAACAAAAATATATTGCGGAATTCCCGCTCGTCATGTCAGAAATCATTGGCCACTTGGATTATTTGGAATATCAGGGGAAGGTCACGAAACAACTCGTTGAAAATGTAGTTCATTATCAAGCTAAATGACATCAAGAAACGCGGGAATTGATATTATCCCCACTAAGTGGAAAATGTAAAAGGCTACTGGCAATCCGTAGATGATACACTCACACTTGGAGGGGATTTTACTATTTCCAAAAAGTAAATCACATTGAAGCTGAAATACATAGGTCTATTTGAGCGTTTTAATTAATCGAACAGGAAAAGGAAGAGAAAGTGAAGAATTACTTTTCTGAATATTAAATATTTTCAGAATAGGGGAATGAATGTGAAAAGGAAATTTTTAAAGGTTTTAAGTTCAACAGTTGTAGCCGCAGCATTACTTGGCCCAAATGTCAGCTTAGCTGAACGAGGACCAAATCCGACAGGTGGAACGAATCTCTCCACCGAAGCATTCCTTAATTATGACGAACTTGTAAAAAAATTAAATCAACTTGAGCAAGTGAGTGCAGGGAAAGTCAAAGTAGAAGTCGCTGGACAAACAAATCAGGGTCGTTCCATTCAAAAAGTGACTGTCGGTCATGGTGACAAAGTCGTTCTTATTCAAAGTGAAATTCATGGAAATGAAAAAACAGGAACTGTTGCGTTATTGAACATTCTTGAAAACCTTGGTCAAAGTAGCTCACCTGAGGTAAAGAAAGTGCTTGATGAACTAACAATTGTTGCTATTCCAATGATGAACGTAGACGGCTCAGAGCTTGATCGTCGTGGAAATGAGATGACATGGTCTGAGGTTGTAGGGAAATTCCCCCAACTTTCTAATGTGAAACCTACTTGGAACTATTACACTACTCCCAGATCAGGCGACGACTATGCTAGCAAACCGGGATTTGATGTTAACCGTGACTTTAATCCTAACCTGAACTATGTACCGAAGCCTCAAGACTTCCCGGGGGCATCTGAAAAGCCGGGCTGGTTTATTACACCTGAAGCGCAAACGGTACGTGACACATATAAAGGGTTAAAGTCGAAATTCGGGAAAGTGGATGTTTTTATCGATCTTCATCATCAAGGGTTCCCATATATCGAAGGAACTGATGAGCGTGTGACCATGTCAATATCAGGAAAATTCGTTCCTAACCCAAGCACTCCCGAAGGGGCTAAATATGCAGAGTATGCAGATAATTTTAAATATGATTTCTCCCGTCAGTTGACACTTACTGCGTATAACGCACTACAAGCAAAAGGGAATTCAGTGTTTACAAATATTTCACTATACGATCAATCAATTGACCTGCCAGGAACTGCTTTAGGGACTTTTGCTTTAAACGGAAGTGGGACGGTTCTATTTGAAGTTAGTGGTCAAACACAAAACTTTGGGCAAAAAAAGAAAGGCCAGCTCGTAAAAACGGTTGAAACAGGGCTAATGGGTATTATCAATGGTGTAACAGATGGATCGGTTCATAATCTTAATCCATCAGACTATGAAAATATTCCTGAAAGTTCATCTACACCGGGAATTTAGTCAAGTTTAAAACTTAATTTTAAAGGGGGCTTGCCCGCCATCCGGCACCGGTTGAATATCGGGTCAGATGGCAGCATAGCCTTTTTTAGTTGTCAACTTGACAGGGTAAGTCCATATCCATTCAAAGATTTCTGCCTTTTCTTGATGATGGAACCTACACACACACTACAACCTCTCTGGAAAAAACGCCTTTCCTGGCCACACAGCGATCAGCAATTTCAAATCCTGCTTCTTCAATCATATGATCCATCGTGTCGATCGTTACGACGACGACCTTGTCAGCAAAGCTTCTGGCATGTTTAAGGATCGATAGCTGATCTTCTGGCGTCGCATGTGTATATAAATTGTAAGGCATATCGATAATCGCTACATCATATTTACTGGTGACCTCCGAAATCGGACCTGTAGTTACATCACCTTCGAGGCCGAAATAGGCAATATTCTCCCTGGAACCGTCGGTAACAAGCGGGTTGATATCCCGGCCATCAATATTGATCCCCATCGATAGGGCTTCTACCAATACCGTTCCAATTCCGCAGCATGGATCAATTGCCTTCACTCCATCCGGATGTGGAACGGCTATGTTAGCAATGGCCCTTGCCACTCTTGTGCTAAGCGCTGTCGAATATTCCCGGGGCTTCTTCATATGTTTTAACCAAACCGCTTCAGGCTTGACATACTTCCCAAAATACCATCGTCCGCCAAGGGTCACGATTCCAAAGACCTGATCAGGATTGCGCACATCGGCATCCCCCTGAATATGCCAGCCTATCTCCCTTTCAATTTCACGCTGTCCATCATAATCTATTTTTACGTCTTTATTCAAATCATTAATTTTTACGAATAATACTTTGAATGTCGAATCAGGCAAATGAATACCTTTCACTTGCTCAACGATTTCGGATATGCTTTCCCCTTCAAACATGACATCGACCCGCCCTTTTATAAAAGGGCTCCTGCTCGGTTCAATTGCTATATCACTTTTCAAAATATTCCCTGAAGTCTCAAAGCCAAAGAACGAGCGCATCTCCATTTTAGATAATGAGCGTTCGTCAGGGCTGCATGTAAACGTGTATATATATGCCGGTTTGCGGCTATGATTAGTCAATCCATTCCCATCCTTCATTACTTTAGATTATATCTTTCTATCAAACATAGCTGTAATGGTATAGAAAAGCAAATGGAATCGCATGTAAAAAAGCATGAATGCTTTTCTTTCAACACTCATGCCGGTAAATTTATCATTGTTCCTTCACTATAAGAAAGGAATTATTAATCCAATTTATGCAGCCGGCTACTTATATACTTTGCACGGGCCTCAATGAATTCCAGGATGAATTGGGGCTCATTATCAAATTTCACAATATTCCCCTTGATATATGGATCTTTTGAAACATAAGGTCTTATTTGATCATGCATTTCCTGAATGATAGGTTTCATATAGTCCACGTTAAAATGATTGTTCAAAATTTCCTTAAGAAGTTCTTGGTACCGGACACGAAATCCTCTTACATCAAGGATTCTAGCAGTCAATGTATTGAATCCCTCGATTCCCACATAATCCTCTTCCATCACTTTCCCATTAACATCCCTGCCCCATGTCGCATCATAATCCCATGGAATCATTTCAAAGAGTCCCGTATCTCCATTTCGATACAAGGCATAGTTATGAACGAACCCATCATAGTTTTGCGTAAATATGACACCGGCCAGCCAGCGCAGGTACTTTTCCACATCGACATATTTTACGATTTCCTTTTCAAAATCCACTCTTGAAATTGTATTGATTTGGAGGATCAACTCTTGTAAATATAATTCATCCTTTGCTGTCCCGCATTTTTTTTGATAGCCCATCTCCAATGATTTTTTGATTCCTTTATCCAAATCGCTCATCAATGAGAAATTGGCATCACCATCCACTGCATAGAAAATAGCACCCTTGGGCAGCCCCCTTTTCTTCAAATAATATTCATCCACCGATTCCAATTCTAGGTATATCCCTTCGTCCTTTCCGTTCAGATTCAGGAAAACGAACTGGGAGTTCGGCGATAAGGTGCCTATATCCGCAAAAAAGTCTAAAGATAATTTATTTCTTAGTAAAGATTTATCTTTATATTCGGCATTTAAATGAACTTCCTTGGCATTCTTATAAGTATTAGGTTTATAAAAGACTACATTATAGGATTTTTTGGGAAAACCGCGGATATGTGAGCCACGGTAAACAATATCAATATCCAGTTTTTTTCTGTTAAGTGTTAACTTTGCCGGTAAAGGATCATTGCACCATATATCTCTGCGAAGTTCCCTTAAATTAACTGGTGGAATAAAAAGCTGGTACACAGGCAGCTTCTTGTCAGAATTCATACAACCCTTCACTTCCCTTTCACTTTCATATTAAATTATGAAAAAAAGCGAGGGGTGTCACCAAAAACAAATTTTCATTAAAAATTGTGCTATTATCCCTGGCATATTACGTACAAGCGCATAGTTTAATGTATAGAAAGGGGGATATTTAAATATGTCTGATATCATTCAAAATATACAAAATGCGGTAGATAGAGCCAATTCCTTCGGGTTAGGCGATTTCATGTATAATGACCCTTGTTCAAAAGGCCGTTCTTCACGTAAAAACAACAATAATAAGCGAACTTCCCGCAGACGCACTAAACGTTGCTTTAGCATGAAGAGGTCCACTTGCCGTACGCAAAGGCGCACTAGCAGGAGGAGGTCCACTTGCCATACGCAAAGGCGCACTAGCAGGAGGAGGTCCACTTGCCATACGCAAAGGTGCACTAGCAGGAGGAGGTCCACTTGCCGTATGCAAAGGTGCACCAGCAGAAACCGGTGTTCCATATGCAACAGACAAAGGCGCTGCAACAGAAACCGGTGTTCCTCCAACAACTGCAGTTGGCTTTGCGGCAATAACTTTCGAAATAAACGGGAATGTTGCTTCTAGTTTCTTGGTTCCGTTTTAATGTACAACTAATTTTTTTCACTGGATATTAAGATTTATTTTAAAGTCCAATTTTCAATAAAAACACAAGCTCGTCGTAAAGGGACGAGTTTTTTGTTTTTTTAAAAAATTTTCACGATCGTTATATCCATTCAAATGTACCGTTCCTTAAACAATGAAAAACACTGCCATTTATAATGACAGTGGACTTATTTGCGATGTACCCGAACCTATAAAAAAGGATCCCACCCTTTTACATACGGTAGGATCCTCCCAGTTTCGCTTATTTAACGGAGACCGATTCGAACTGTGCATACACATCCTTCAGCCCTGCTTGAATGGCTTGACCAGCCTTTCCACGATAATGCATTTGTACACGATCAATCAATTCTTCGATACCATCTTTCAGGCAATAACCGCGCAGCAGTTGACGAATGAATTCCCTGCCATGTTCTGTAGCAAGTGTACAGGAAGCCTCGACTATTACACCATATTTAAAGTCAAGCTCTACCGTGATCGTGATGGAATCATATAAATTTCTCGCCGCCATCCCTTGTGGAAGTTTTGCATGCCCTGCAATAAAGTATGTGTTCATCATCTGATCTCCTCTATCTATAGTTAATGGACGGAAACCTGCTCGAAGGGCCATGCAGGCAATTGCTTTCGAAGCTCTTTATCTTGTCTGTAGCCAAGTGCGTATTCGCCCTGCATTACAGTATGAATCTCACGGGTTCCTTCGTAAATGACCGGGGCTTTTGAATTCCGCAGAAAACGTTCCACTGGATATTCATCCGAGTATCCGTAGGCACCATGAATTTGAACCGCATCATTGGCCGCTTCGTTAGCAGCATTACATGATATCCACTTTGCAAGTGAAGTTTCCTTCGTATTCCTTTTTCCTTGATTTTTCAAGGTACCCGCTTTAAAGACCAGCAATCTGGAAATCTCTAAATTTGCGGTCATCTTGGCAATCATTTGTTGAACGAGCTGATGCCTGCCAATCTCTTTTCCGAATGTACTTCGTTCATGGCAATATTTCAAGCTTGCTTCCAGGCTTGCTTCAATTAACCCTACAGCACCTGCGGCCACTGTAAACCGGCCGCTGTCCAATGCCGACATGGAAATTTTAAAGCCCTCACCTTCTTCACCGAGCCTATTCTCGACCGGAACTTTTACATCGGTTAAAAAGATTTCGCCTGTATTCCCGGCACGAATTCCTAATTTCCCTTTAATGGCTTTCGACTCCACTCCCTCGAAAGTCCGTTCCACAATAAAAGCAGTGATTCCCCTTGAACCGGCATCATGATCCGTCTTGGCGAAAATGAGGAAATGATCTGCATAATCACAGAGCGAAATCCATGTTTTTGACCCGTTCAAGATATAATGGTCCCCAACACGTTTTGCCGTTGATTTCATAGCCGCAACATCAGACCCTGCATTCGGTTCAGTCAGCCCAAAAGCGCCAATCTTGATCCCTTTTGCCTGCGGTACTAAATATTTCTGTTTTTGTTCTTCCGTCCCCCATTGCAGCAAGGTCATGCTATTTAACCCTGTATGTACAGAAACTGCAGTTCGGTAAGCCGTATCGCCTCGCTCCAACTCTTCACAAACGATGGCAAGCGTATTATAATCCATTCCGACTCCACCATACTCTTCAGGTATACAAACGCCCATCAACTGCAATTCCGCTAACCTTTTTAAAATATGCGGCTGGAATTGACCTTTCCTATCCCACTCTTGAATGTATGGGATAATTTCCTTATCAACAAATTTCCTTACCACTTTCTTCACACTTTGCTGCTCTTCTGTTAATTCGAAATTCATCATTAAAATTCCTCCTAAATAATTTTATTTTCCTTGAATTTGTTTATTTGGTCTGGACTATATCCAATTTCAGCCAGAATGGAACCGGTATGCTCACCATACAGTGGCGGATGCTTTCTCATCGTAACCGGTGTTTTTGAAAGGTTCAGTGGCGATCCCGTCACTCTAAGATCTTCGATTGTGGGATGTTCCATGTTCACCAACATGCCTCTTGCGATGATTTGCGGGTCCTCGAACATCTCTGCGATATCATTAATCGGTCCATTGGGTATACCTGCATCATCAAATAGCTTTTTCCATTCTTTCTTTGTCTTTCCTTTCAACAAATCCTCTATTATCGGTATTAATCCTTCCTTGTTCAGCAAACGTTTTTCATTATGCTTAAACTGTTCCTGCTCGGCTAAATCAGGTCTGCCGATAACGGCTGAAAATCTCCTGAACTGATCATCATTTCCTACAGCCACAACAAGCTCCCCATCACTTGTCCGGAACGTTTGGTATGGAACGATATTGGGATGTTGATTTCCCATTCGTTCAGGGGTCTGGCCACTGAATAAATAGTTGCTGGCGACATTCACCAATGAAGAAACCTGGCAATCCATTAACGAAATATCAATTTCCTGTCCTTCCCCCGCTTCATCCCTATGATGCAAAGCGGTTAAAATGCCAATGCATGTATACAAGCCAGTCAATATGTCAGCTATGGCCACCCCGACCTTCACGGGGCTTCCATCTTTTTCTCCTGTGATACTCATCAAACCACTCATCGCTTGAATGATATAATCATAGCCAGGCAAATCTTTATAAGGTCCGGTTAAACCAAATCCCGTAATCGAGGCCATGATCAGTTTGGGGTTCATTTCCTTTAAACCCTCATAACCCAGCCCCATTTTTTCCAACGTGCCCGTCTTGAAATTTTGAATCACAATATCCCCTGAAGACACCAACTTCCGGAAGATTTCTTTCCCTTGTTCCGACTTTAAATTCAAGGTCATGCTTTGCTTATTTCGATTGGCACATAAATAGTAAGCGCTTTCCCCTTGGGCGAATGGCGGACCCCATCCTCTCGTTTCATCCCCTGCCTCATGATGCTCGATTTTAATAACATCGGCACCCAAATCACCGAGGATCATTGAACAAAACGGCCCCGCCAAAACACGGGATACATCGATAATCCTGACTCCTTCCAAAGCTCCATTCATATCATCACCCCTTTCAAACTGTCGGGAAACACAAAAAAGAGCCAGTAAAACCAACAATGTCATTACATTGAATGTTTCACTGACCCCTATCCACGAACTGTCTTCCTGCAAAGGAAGATCAAGTGAACCAAGTCAACTTTTATGGATTCCAGTTTTATGACAAGCCGGCCATGCAGCAAGGTAACTTGCTGTCATCGGTTTGGTAAATTTAGTATAGTCTATTTTTTTGAATTTTGCAATAATTTTGTTCTGGTGTTTTCATTACTTCCACTGAAATACTCATTAGCATACTTCCCGTTTAATATAAAAATACAGCCCTCAATCCATAGTAATCGGAAATTGCCTTTATTCGTGAGGCATGGGATGATTGAATATGCATAATTGTCAATATATGAATTTTTCATACTATCGATTATCACTCGACAGACAAGGAAAGATTGAAAGGAGATGACGATATGAACAATAAAAAAGCGGAAATAATCGAAGCGATTAAGAAATACCACACAATTATCATTCATCGCCATGTTAATCCGGACCCCGATGCATTGGGATCACAAATCGGTTTAAAGAAGCTTTTGAAGCATTCCTATCCTTCTAAAGAAGTCTATGCGGTAGGCGAGGAAGTGGATAAGCTTCTATTCATTGGTGATATGGATGTCATTTCCGATAACAAATACAAAGGTGCCTTAGTGATTGTTTGTGATACTGCCAACATTTCACGGATCAGTGATTCACGATATGATCACGGGGACATGCTAATCAAGATTGATCACCACCCCGAATATGAGCAGTTTGGTGATTTTTCCTGGGTCGACCCTTCTTATAGCTCTGCCAGTGAAATGCTTGTTGATTTATTCTTGGAATCTCCGGAAGGCTTTATCATGAATAAAGAAGCGGCTAAATCATTTTATGCAGGAATAATTAGTGATACAGGTAATTTCATGAATGGGAATACAACTTCCAGGACATTAAAAATGGTTTCGCACTTAAGAACTTATCATATTCATCCCGAAAGAATCCATAACAGCCTTAATATAAAGACGAAAAACGCTTCAAGACTTCAAACAGACATCCTCATGAGCTTCAATGTAACCGATAAAGGGGTAGCTTACTTCATTATTACGGAGGATCTGTTAAATATGTATGGCGTGGATCGAATTGAAGCTTCGAATTTAGTTAACACGCTATCGAGTGTCAGGAGCAATAAAATCTGGGCTTTCTTCATCGAATATCCTTCTGAAATCCGTGTCAGGATACGTTCACGGAGCATTCCCATCGCTTCAGTCGCACGTCAATTCAATGGTGGGGGACATTCACTGGCTTCAGGCGCTACCATCCATTCCTGGGATGAGGTTGATCACGTTATCCAAGCGTTGGATCAAGTATGCCCATAACAGGGATTTCATGACCTGCCGTGGTTACATGCATGATTATATTCCCAGGCGCAATGCAATGGAATAATTCTGCCTTTACCTGATTACAAAAAAAGCGCCAAAGCCAGGATGACTGAGGCGCTTGCTTGTTTCAATTTATTTGGACACTTCTTCAAGAATTGATAAATCGATCATGCCTTTTATATCATTGCTAGGGATATAACCAGCTTCTTTGCTTATGTCTGCCATTTCCTGAATGACTTGCTCATTAACTTCAGTCGTCACTTCAAGGCGTGAAAATGCTGAAGCCACTTCATCTTTACTTAATTCTTTTCCAGTCAGTTCCTTCAAATGCTTAATAACCAGCTCTTGGCTTTCTTCAGGGTTGTCTTGTATAAACTTCACCGCTTTTTCATGCGCCTTCAAATAAGAAGCAGCGAACCCCTTTTTATCCATGAACTTCTGGCTTGCAGCCACTACCGTGTTAGGTGAATCTTTCCCCCATGCAAATTGATCCCAGTCAAGCAATAACTTTCCTTTTGCCTGGTTTTCCAATACATAACCCCATGGTTCCTGAGTTGCTGCTGCATCGACAGATTTTTGGACAAAAAGCGCGGTTGTGTCAGCAGGTGCGGCCGCATACAGCTCAACCGTCCCCCCATTCGTAGTCGGCTTTAAGTCAACATCTTGAAGGGCCTTCCTTAGCATGACATCCTGTGTGCTTCCAATGACGGGAATCGCTACCTTTTTACCGCCCAAATCTTTTAAATCCGTAACTTTGCTGCCCTCGCTGGCCACTAGTACGGCTCCTCCATTAACAGCCCCGGAGATCAAGTGGTATTCAGGGTTTTTCACGTAAAAGTTAAGCAATGGACCAGGCCCGACCGTTCCGACATCAATGGCGTTTGTAGCCATTGCTTCCATGAATAATCCTCCATTGGCCACTGTTTTGGTTTCAATCTTAACATCTTTACCGAACTCTTCTTTGAAAAAGCCCTTTTCGAGTGCAATGATCGTTGCACTGTGGGTTAAGTTAGGAAAATACCCAATTTTCACGGATTTCCCCCCAGAACCTTCTCCTTCTTCATCATTGCTTCTGGACTGAGTGCATCCGCTTACTATTCCGATTAACAACACAGACAGAATAAGGGCAAAAAATGATTTTTTCATCATACTTTTCTCTCCTTTTGAACTATTATTTTATTAAACGACCGTTACTTCACTCCCCATTTCAGTTGAACATTACGTTCAAGGCGGGAGAAGACAACATTATCCACGATTGTTCCGATGATTGCGATGATGATCATCACGGAGATGACCAAATCCATTTGTCCCAGTGATCTGCCCATTTCCAGCAATTGCCCAAGACCGCCTCCCCCGCCAAGTAATTCACCTGCCATCAGTGCACGCCAGGAAAAGGCCCATGCAATTCGGAGACCGGATATTATTTGCGGGACGGATGCTGGTAAAATCACGGTGCGAAGAAAATGAAACCCGGTCGATCCATATGTTTTGGCAACCCGCTGATACAACTGGGGTACATTCCGGAAGCCACTTGTTGCATTAACCGTCATCGTCCAAGTTGCGCCGATGGTGACGATAAAGAGAATCGAAAAATCATTCAATCCAAACCAAATGATCGCTAAAGGGAACCACACGATACTCGGGATGGACTGTAAGGCCGTCACGACGAATCCTAGAGTGTCTTCAACCAATTTAAAGCGCCAAATGAAATATCCTAATATTAGACCTACTATAATGGCAATCGTAAAGCCGATCAGGATACGGCCAAGGCTTTTTCCGATGGCTTCAGTTATTTGTCCGCTCATCAGTCCATTAAACAGAGTTTCCAAAACCTGGGTCAGGCTTGGGAACATGAATTCCGGAAGACTGGAAAGTCTAGATGTGACTTCCCATATCCCCGCTATCATCGCGATGAATATGATTCGTCTTAAAGCTGTAATCATTCCCCATTTCCTCCTTCAGCACTTTTTCAATTTCCTCCTGTAAAATCGATAGAACCCTTTGTTCTGTATGCAAAGTTACACTATCCGGCATAACTCCATCTTTCATCGAAGGGACGGAAATCGTCTCTTTAATTTTCCCGGGACGGGTTGCAAAGACGATGATTTTTTCGGAAAGCTGAACAGCCTCACGAATATTATGGGTAACGAAAAAGATTGTCACTTTAGTTTTTCTCCAGATTTCGAGCAGTTCTTTATGCAAGACCATCCTCGTTTGCTCATCCAGCGCAGAGAATGGCTCATCCATCAACAGGATATCCGGTTCCATCACCAACGCTCTTGCGATGGCTACCCTCTGTTTCATGCCCCCCGATAGTTGATGTGGATAGGAGTCAACATATCGGCTGAGGTGAACCATTTTTAAAATGTCCAATGCCTTTGCTTTAGCCTCTTCATTGGGAATCTTCTTTAACTTCAATCCGTATGTAACATTTTCAAGTACCGTCAACCAAGGGAATAACCCCGCCTCTTGAAATACTACGACCCGTTCCGGACCTGGCTTCATCACTTTTTTCCCAGCTACACGTATTTCCCCTGCATCTGCCTTATCAAGGCCGGCAACCAGATAAAGGAGTGTGGATTTACCACACCCTGAAGGGCCGACGATTGAAACGAAGCTTCCCTTCTCGACCTCTAGGTTTATCTTATCGAGCACCTTTATGCTTTCTTTCTTTTCATTCTTAAAACTTTTTTCAATGCCATCTATTGTTAAATACATATGGTCACCCCACTTTTATATCGCATCGATTTACTAAACATTATTTCTTAATAATGATTAATCCAATGGTTTTTGTCAACTATAAAAATGCAAAAATTCTAATTTATCGGTATCTTTCTATTAGATTGTCATTGTATTGATAAATATTCCAAACTCACACAAAAATACATATGGGCAAATTCCATTCAGAAATAAAAAACCTGAGCCCATGTAAGGGTTCAGGCTAATTTTTATATCCACTTTTATAACCTTAAAAAATCCTGCTTCCATACAACTTATCCTTCATTTTTTGTGTCCTTGCATGCAGTGGCTTTTTCAAAATGATACCTAATATGAGCGTGATTATTAAAAAGATAATCAGGATAAAAATGTCCTTGCCAGCTACGCTCCATGTTATTCCCCCAACGGATTCACGAAGTAAACCCACAGCATAGGTGAATGGCAAGTAAGGGTTAATATGTTGAAAAAAGGGCGGTGTGACTTGAATGGGGAAAGTGCCGCCAGAACTTGATATTTGAAGGACCATCAAGACCACGCTTATCCCTTTTCCAACATTTCCAAGAACGGAAACGAAGGTGTAGACAATGAGTGTAAATACTGTACTTATCAGAACGGAAAATAGGATGTACTCAAACTTATCCGCTACATAAACACCGATAAAGATGATATTCCCAATGGAAACACTAAGAGCCTGCATTACCCCAATGATGAAAAAAATAAGATACCTCCCGATATAAATTTGATACGGGCTGTAAACTTTTTGAGAAACACCCACGCTAAGCATGGAAATCAATATTGTACCGCCGACCCAAAGGGAAAGGGCCGTAAAGAAAGGGGACATGGCGGATCCATAGTTCGGAATCGGAAAAAGACTGTGTTTATTGAGCAGCACCGGTTCTGAAAAAAATTCACTTTCTTTTTCAATATCATTTCTTAGGAAATCGATCACTTCTTCCATATCATAAGACTTATCGATTTCCCTCATTTTAGAAGCTAGAGCCTTTATTTTCGTTTCGATTTCCGGAAACTTATTCGTTAACTTATCGATATCCCCTGTACGTGTTTCCAATGTTCGATTGGTCTCATTCAACAGCGTCCTCACCTCAGGAAGAACCTTGGTTCCCTCCGCCATCGTAACCTGGACATTATTCAATATTGATTCCGTTTCGTTCCAGATTTCATTGAATTTTGGTCTTGTTTCCTTTGAATAACTTTCCTGGAAGCTTGTCAAAACTTGATCATTGTTCCCGCCAAGTTCGATAAGATTGCCATAGTCTCGGTCATTCAGCGCTTGAAGTTGGTTCGAAGTATTATCCCTTAATTCATCAACTAGCTGTATTTCTGGCTGAAGCAAGTTTTTCTCATTAAATTGATTGACTCTCACCAATAAATTATACATACTGTCCAAAAGGTACAACTCTTTATTTATCCTCGTTACCCCTTGTTCCACTAGCTGATTCGACTCATTGTCAGGCAAATCCTGACCCGTTAGCCGGTTTGCCAGTACTAAAACGGATTCATTATCGCTCCTGATGTTCGCGATATCATTTTTCAAGAGGGGAGCGATTCCTTCGAATGCCTGCCTTGTTGACTCTACATAACTAGAAACGTCCGATACCAATTTGTCCTTCTGGGACGTTATTCCTTCTATTGAATCCAATCCATCATTGACCTTCTTAATGATATCTTCAGCCTTTTTAACATGTGTTTGAACGGTTTTGATATTTTGTTCAAGCTCAGGCAGTTGCCCCTCTAATAAATACACCATATTCTTCATTTTTTGAATTGTCGGCAACTCATTTTGCAGGGTGACTCCCAGTTCATTAAATATCGCAAGGATACTCCCACTGGCCGATTTGATAAAGGTTTTGCTCACATTGTCCACAATGCTGTTCGCACCCGCTGCCGAAATTTTAGGAGCAATGGAATTGATTTTTTCATTCACATAGTAATCAATCTTCGCCTTTTTAGGGACATCGGTCATGATTGTCGCAATATGTTCGGAAAAGTTCTCCGGAATGATGATGGATGCATAATAATCCCCCTTTTCCACCTTAGCTTTCGCTTCTTTTTCCGAAGTGAATCTCCAGCCTAAATCCTTATTCTCCTTTAACCCCTCTACGACTTCCTTGCCTATGTTCACGGCTTCGCCATTTAACTCCGCACCTTTATCATTATTGGCAACGCCGACAAGAATTCCTTCCGTATTTGCATACGGGTCCCAAGATGCGACAATATTAAACCACGCATAAATGGAAGGGATGAACATGAGAAAAACTACTACGATACAAACAAAGAAATTTTTATAAATGCTTTTTAAATCGTCAATGAAAATTTCCCGAATATTTCTCAAAACATACCCCCGTACAGATGTATTTTGATACTATTATTCGAAGAAATTTCTTAATCGATACTAAGTAAACATATCCATCGATTTATAGAACCAAATAAAAAGAAGCAAGACAGTTTCCTGTCTTTTTCCTTTTTAAATTACAGAATAATGGGCTTGCTGTAAGAACATACTATTACGAACTGTCGTGATTTTTAAAAGGGAGAAATAGTCATGCAAGGATTTGTTGAAATCATCTTTCGACCCTTTATAGCTTTTATTTTATTATGGGTATTTGTCCATCTGCTCGGTAAACAGACGATTTCCCAAAGGACTTATCACCTTTATATCGCTTCAATTACGATGGGGACACTTGCAGGAAATCTAGCATTCAATATTAAAGTTAAATTCCTGTATCCTATCATTGCAATTATTATTATGGGTTCCATCGTTTTTATACTGAATCTTGTAGCGGTTCGAAATCCGCGCTTCGGAAAATGGATCGCTGGAGAACCTGTTGCCTTAATTCAAAAAGGAAAAATCCTCGAAGAGCCAATGCAGCGGATGGGGTATTCACTGGATTCTCTTAAACAGGCTTTGCGGGGAAAGGATATCTTCAATTTAGAAGAAGTGGAGTGTGCCATTTTAGAGATAAATGGCTCCCTCTCTGTATTAAAAAAAACACAATACCAAAATACCACCAAGCAGGATATAGCTTTAGTGGCCTCAGCTGGAACTGTACCGATAGAGATGATCTATGATGGGAAGATCTTATACGAAAATTTATCCAAACAAACCTACGATGATGAATGGTTAATGGCTGAGCTCAAAAAAAGAAACCTTTCTGTTTTTGACATTTCTTATGCTGTCGTAGGAACAAAAGGGAATTTGTATATTGATTTGATTAAGGATCAATCAAGGGAATAATCCATTGCCTTTCAGCGGGAATCATGATCAATTGTCGTTAAATATATCGCATTCGCGTAATTGGATGGCAGGAATAATAAAAGTGGTTTTTCCAGAAGAAAAAACCACTTTTTCACGACTATGGTGATTAACTCTTTTCAATCACGTTTATCAATTCCCTTAAATAATCCGGTAGATCAGGTGGACGCCTGCTTGATACAAGGTTACCATCTACGACGACGGGCTTATCTATCCAAGTCGCCCCTGCATTTTCCATATCATCTTTAATGCCCGGTGTACTCGTTACATTCTTCCCTTGTAAAATTTTAGCGGAGATCAATACCCAACCAGCATGACAAATTTGCCCGATGGTTTTTTTATTTTCTTCCATGCTTTGGATAAGTGATATCACTTCAGGAAACCGGCGAATTTTGTCAGGTGCCCATCCCCCCGGTACAAGTATGGCATCATATTCTTCAGCTTTAATACTGCCATACTCATAATCAGATATAGCTGGCACACCATATTTTCCTATATATGTTTCATTTGCCTTTTCTCCAGCGAGGTGAACAATCGCTCCTTCTTCTTTTAATCGTAAAATCGGATACCAGAGCTCTAAATCCTCAAATTCATGGTGCACAAGACTGATTACTTTCTTTCCTGCCAATCTCATGAAAATCTCTCCTTTTTTCGTTCTATTCCATTACTTCCCTTTATCTACTGCCTGTACACTTTACATGCGTTAACCGATGCATCAATATTTGTCTAAAAATCAACCTTCACCAAGTATAACCCAGCTGCCTCCGCCATAGGGCCCGTTTGGATTCTTTCTTTTGACTCTAAAATGCTTGGTATATTTCCAGCATCTATTTCACCCAACCCAACTTCTATCAACGTCCCGACAATCTTTCTAACCATATTATAAAGAAATCCATCGCCTCGAACTGTAATTTGGATGAATCCGGCATCTTCTTCTATATCTATGGAATATATTTCACGCACCATGGATTTTTTCTTAGACTTTGCATTTGAATAAGCCGTGAAATCATGTACACCTATAAAATGTTGACATGCTTTTTTCATTCTTGTGATATCCAGCTTTTTCTCTACATGCATACTGTATTTGCGCATGAAAGGATTTGTATATGGCTCGTTCCAGATCTTATACAAATAGGTTTTATCCTTAGCATTATAACGGGCATGAAAACGATCAGGAACTAGCCTGACCTCGACAATGCTGATGTCTCTTGGTAAATACCTATTCAAATAATTCATGATTTCAGCTTCAGTCAGATTTTCCCCAATCTTAAAATTGGCGATTTGAGCAAGGGCATGTACACCGGCATCCGTTCTGCTGCATCCGATGATCTCGATTTTCTCCCCCGCCATTTCCGTTAATACATTTTCTATTTTCCCTTGAATCGTATCATCACTATTACCAAGTCGTTGCCAGCCTTTATAGCGCCCGCCATCGTATTGAATGGTCAATTTATAATTGTTCATTGCTTCCTCCTTATTTTATTACTGTATAGTCAACTAAACAGAAAATTCTTGATAAAATACAAGCCCCCATACAACTCCTGCTGTATGAGGGAACAGATGGTCTTGTCTTAGAAACACATTTAAATTGTTAAGGTTTTGTATCATCATGCAATGAGTTTTGTCCCTTTATCCCCTTACTTCCACAAGTCTGCAGTGAATGCAGTAAAGGAGCACCCACCGCTTACAGGCCCTGATTTATGTAAAGATCATACATCTTATCTATGCCACTCGATAGTAAATCCCAACAATCAAAGTGAAATGCACTTCTGCATAGTTTATCAAAGTGGGTAACGTCATGCAACGAACGATTCAACATCACGCGCAGTTTTCTGTACAACTTTGTGCAATGCATAAACACACAGGAATATAAATGGAAATGAAAAATTAAAAAAGCCCCAGCCCCCTGTTATATCAAGGATTTGAGCCTTTGGCAGTTGATGACCTGTGAGAGATTCGAACCCACGACCCCAACCCTATCAATTTGTTTCATATAATAGACCGGCAATTTGTTTTAAATAAATGTAAAAAAATTGATATTCCAAGGTTTCTTGATATCAAATCAGTTAAAGAAAAAGGCTCAAAACAATAATTATGTTAGCACATATGTGAGCAAGATGGTGAGCAGGTGGCCTGCTACAAATTATCATGGTGACTAATCGTTTCATTTTCTTCCACTGACCAGTTAGGGAACAGGAGCTTCGATTTATTAATTGCTCAAATGACAACCAGTTGTATTTGAACTATAACGTAAATTACCTTTTCAAAAACCAAAGCAGTTGTATTTTATTTTCCTATATGGAAACCTCATAACAAAAAGACTTACCTTAAAGGTAAGCCTTTTATCGAATCATTACTTGATAAATCCATTGAGAAATTGATATAACTCTTCTAATTCACTTTCTTTTGCCACAATACAGTTAGGGTATTGTTTTATCTCTGCCACGCTGGATAATTTAAAATCATTAGGAGTAGGGAGTCCAAAAGCACAAATCATTAAATAGTCAGCAAAGTGAATTAACCCAGTCACTGCTGACGTTTTTATGGTCATTTGCCCCATTGCTCGCCCTGCAAGCAAACCCTTCATTGCACTTTTTCCACCTGTTCTTTCTATTACTATTCTACTTTCATCTATTATTACTTTTGTTCCTGATTTTAACTCAAAAGTTTTCATCTTCTCAACCTCCTACTTGTCCTTTTATATTACAACATCTTTGTATGGAAATGGCTTATATATGTCATTTTATTGAAAATGATCTTCAACTAACCTGCCCATATTTTTGAATAGGCTGTTTTCGCATACTTTGTTGCTATTTACCAAGTAAAGCGGTGTGGTTGATTTCCCTCTTCCTAACGCTACAATGTATATGATCGTATTAACAGAAACCGTCAATGTTATGCGTATAGATTTGGATGCTTGCAAGAAATTGTTATCGTTTAAATTCTTCAAGTTTGGTTGGTAAAAACATCGTAATTATGGTCTGCTGTATAAAAATTACTGCTATAAACAAATTTGAATGAACAGGTCATAATACTTATCTACGCAATCGTTTTCTGTAGCCCACTTCAAACAATAATTCTCTTTCCTCTTTATCTAGTATTTGTTGTTCATAAAACCTTTCTTCAGAAGTATGTTCAGTCCAGTGTATGTCTTTAGTCAAGTAATCGATATGCTTTTCCATGTTTTCTCTTAAAAATTGAGCACAACTTTGAACGTGATTTTCTACTTGTTTATTCATCAAGCTTGCTAAGACAACTCCTCTTTCTCTGGGTCTTGTATTATTGGATATCAGTTTAATCAATCAAAAGTCAGCTCCAGAGAGATTCTCCAAGGAGGCTTCTTTTTCTTGTTTTAGTTTAAAATCGGGTCTCCATTTTCTTAGAGTACATTATTTTATTAGCATTTTATCTAATTCACGAACTTTATCATATGACTCCAATAGTTGTTCAGGTACAAATGTTCTTCCATAATCCCAAGCATTAGTTTCTATTTCAGATTTTAGCTTTTCTTTTTCTTCTTCGTGACCATACATTAAAATCCTTAAATCATGTTTGTTTTTCTTAAAATCTAAATAATAACCAATCATACGATAAAGAATAATTTTAACAAAGTCTTCCTCTGTCTCTTTAATTCTAATTTTCCCTTTATAACCATTAACTTGAAGGTAATTGAATTTTATAGTATTGGTCGATACGTTATAACTCATAGGAGCGCTTAGGTTATTGTCAAATTCATGAATAATATCCAAATTGTGCTCGTTTAATGTGTTATTAATTATCTTTTCGATATCGCTTATATAAAGCATTTAACTATCACTTCCCTTTTAAAGACTTACTTCATTCTAGTAGTAGATTAAATTCTTCTTCCTTTATCAATATAATAAACTGTAGAGATATTAAAATCACACAGTTAAAAATTTCCGTGCATGGTATTTGGCCGTAAAGGTAACCCAACACATTATAGTAAAGTGGATTTTTCCGAAGAACATGATTATGTACCTTTTAAAGAAAATCCTAAAAGATGGTCTTCTTTTTAACCACCGAAAGGCTTTGCCTTGTCCTGTAATACGTTTAAATGCTGCTCAATCCGCCACCAATTGAGTAAATAATACAAAATGAACTAATTCTTTATAAACAAAAAGGCCCAAATCCTTGTTATATCAAGGATTTAAGCCTTTGTTAGTTGATGACCTGTGAGGGATTCGAACCCACGACCCCTTCCCTGTCAAGGAAGTGCTCTCCCACTGAGCTAACAAGTCAATATGTAAATCAAGCTCTTTAGAGCTGCTTTTAAACCGTAATTAGTTGCTGACTTCTTTACTGGACAAGATTTATTATATAGTGGTATTCAAAATAAAACAAGTAGTTTTGCTAAAAAAGTTTTTATCGTAAAGTGGCCTGGGAAGTTAATCCTTGAAAGTTGAAAGCTTGTAAGAATTCGTTCAATATTTAAACCATTACATCTTAATGAGTTCCCTATATCCATTATCTCCAGATTTTGTAAAGAAGCCCAATTGAGAAGGTATCTTTTCTTTGTAGTCCGATACTGTTGTTGTCTTTATTTTAGCCATAACACTGGGAGCTGACACTGAGTATGGTCATTGTTTTTATGAACTTGTTCAATAGAATTTACTATTTTTCCCGATAACCTTTTTTTGAACAAAGTCAAAGAAGAAAAGAAGCCAGCAGGATCTGACCCAAAAATTTCTCAGAATAGAATCCAACTACCCATTTATGAGGAGAATTCTAGGCTCCTACATATAAGATTTTCTCAACTTTAATTAACAAATATGATGTCTATGTGCTCAATCTAAGATTTAAGCAAAGAAAAGACAGGAAAAGATCTTTACATAGGAGAGGGGAATCTAGCAGCTTGAAAGTTGGTTAAAGGTGCCTCTGCTAAAATTTCTCCGTTTGCGCCTGCGCTAAATATTACTTGTACCCGATCTCCTGCTTGTAACTGAAGGATTGTAGTAACCGATAGTCCAATAGGTCTTGATTTTTTTCCAAAGAAGTCATTAACAATATCCATATCATCTCCGTTTACGTTAATTGAAATGGAGGCGGCATATCCTTCTTTTGAAGAAGGTATTTTTTGTCTTTTGAAGAATGACTTTTTTTGCAATACGCATTTGCAACTATCTTTTTTGTTTTTTGAGGAATTATCACTTTTTCTTTTTGACGGACAAAATGAGACTTTTGCGGTTGGTTATCTCATAAATTCCATTCTCAGTAACTTCTCATCTCGTAAGCTTTATTAACTTGAAATCGTTAATTTTATGTGGAGTGAAAAACGACCAGCCTTCCCCGTCAATGAAGTGATCTCCCACTGAGCTAACTTGTCGTATGTAATGACTAATTGGGAAGGAAATATTTTATCTCAACACAAAAAAAGAACTAACGTTCCCTTTTCACTTGCATACAAAACGTATGTTCGCATATAATGATAGCAAGCAAGTCAGCAAAGGAGTGACAGGGAATGAAATATATACTTCGTAAACATATGGAAGAAAATGCTCCATTGGAGATAATTTATCTCTCCGAACAAGGTAAGATTACGCAGCGGAAAATTCAAGTGCTTGAGGTTTATCCAGGCCATATTCACGCATTCTGTTTTCTAAGGCAGACAAAACGGACATTTAAAGTAGCCAATATCCTTTCTGCCCGCATCATTAAGACCAGGTTTGACAGGTCTGGATGAAGATTGTTAATCATGGTTCAACCTATTAACTCTTCCTCTTCCTGGATGTCCTTTTCCTGTTCAGTTAACGATTCTTCTTCATCCCTCAGACGATGAGCTAACCTTGAGGCGGCACTCGCGGCAATGCTTGCAACGATATCATCCAGGAAGGTATGCACGATTCCTTCTTGCTTCTTATCGAGTTCGTGTATGACGCCTATTTTATTTTTATCCAAATGGCCAAAGGTCGTTACAGCAATGCTTCCGTATCCGAGTACTGCACCAAAGGCTATCGTTTCATCCACACCGAATAGCCCTTCATCAGACTCAACAATCGATTGCAGGGGTTCTGATAGCTTTTTTTGCTCTGCCAGTTTATCCAGCTCGACACCGACTAAAATGGCATGTTGAATTTCCCTTTTCAACAGGACACGCTCAACGCTGTGGATGCATTCCTCCAGCTTAAGATCAGCTTTATACGGGATCTGCAATTCATAAACGATTTTTGCAATTGACTCTACGCTGACACCACGCTCCAATAATGTTCGTTTAGCTGCCTTTGTTACTTCCCTGCTGTGTACATGTACATCTGCCATTTTATTCGCCACCTTTTTTGTATTATTTTTCTATATCCTTGTATTATAGCACCTTATAATTTAAATTTTTAGAAAATATAACGAAAATTTTATATTCTAAATTCTTGTCACGGGAAAAAGTCGCAAGGCTATGCTAAAATAATCAAGTAAGTTGTTTTTCATTATTATTTATCATTGAGGTGCGGGAAAATGAGTTTACGCAAAGGCACAATTAAAGAGTACATGTTTAAAAGCGAAGCTTTAGCTGAAGAATTGGAACTGCTTGTTTACTTGCCTGCTAATTTTTCGCCATTGTATAAATATTCGCTTGTGATTGCTCAGGATGGCCGTGATTATTTTCAAATGGGCCGAATTGGTCGGGTAGCAGATGAACTGTTAGGGAACGATGAGATCGAGAATATCATCATTGTCGGCATTCCCTATAAGGACCGCTTTGACCGCAGGCGCAAATATCATCCGGACGGGGAACAGCACATTGCATACATACGTTTTCTTGCCCATGAACTTGTCCCGTTTTTAGATGATGAATTCCCAACCTATCAAATGGGACATGGTCGAACTTTGATCGGTGACTCTCTTGGCGGTACAGTTTCTTTATTGGCCGCTTTGCAATACCCGCATACATTCGGGAAATGCATCATGCAGTCGCCACTTGCCAATGAAGCAGTAATGGACGCTGTACGTAATTTTGAGGATCCGCATCTCCTCGAACTTTATCATGTGATCGGGACCGGTGAAACAGCTGTTCCGACGACGGAGGGCAACAAGGCAAACTTCATAGAACCAAATAGGGAATTGCATAAATTAATAAACCAAAAAGGATTTCCTTGCTTCTATGAAGAATTTGAAGGTAATCATACTTGGAAATACTGGCAGGCAGATTTAAAACGAGCACTATTGGAAATGTTCTAATTTACTCGAAATCATCTCTTTGAGATGGTTTCAAGTAAAAACATGTCCAACTATAATACAACAATAAAAAAATATCAGGAGGTTTTATTATGAAATATGGTGTTGCAATTTTCCCTTCAAAAAAACTTCAAGATTTAGCTAACTCCTATCGCAAACGGTATGATACGAAATATGCTTTCATACCACCGCATCTGACGCTTAAACCAACGTTCGAAGCGACTGACATGGAAATTTCAACAATCGCGGAACAATTAAAAGGCATTGCTCAAAAGTGCAGCCCTTTTACGATGAGCGTTACGAAAACGAAGTCTTTCCAACCCGTAAGCAATACTATTTATTTCAAAGTGGAATTATCCGAAGGGCTTCAAGAGCTTCATGATGCACTTAACAATGAGGACTTCATAAAAAGTGAAAGTGAATATGCATTTGTCCCGCATATTACCATAGCTCAAGATTTATCGGATAATGAGCATTCTGATGTTTTAGGCCAATTAAGCATGCTTGACATCAGCCATGAAGAAGAGGTTAAACGAGTTCACTTGCTGTATCAACTTGAAGATGGGGCATGGACCGTTTATGAAACATTTAGATTAGGAGCTGAATGATTTCGTGTTTGTAAAAATCGCAGAGAACAGCCAAGAGCTTGAAAATGCATATTTGATTCGAAAAAAAGTGTTCGTCCAAGAACAAAACGTCCCTCTTGAAGAAGAGATCGATGAATATGAAAAAGAGTCCACACATTTCGTTTTATATGATGAGCAGCATCAGCCAATTGGTGCCGGCCGCTTCAGGGTCATTGATAACATCGGTAAAGTACAGCGCATTTGTGTACTATCCTCGGGCCGTAGGAATGGTGCCGGCGCCATGATCATGAATGCCATCGAGGAATACGCCATCCAGCAGGAAGTGCCTCAATTGAAGCTTGATTCCCAGGTGCATGCTATCCCTTTCTATTCAAAATTAGGGTATGAGATCGTTTCCGACGAATTCATGGATGCTGGCATTCCCCATAAAACGATGAAGAAAACCATTTTACGATAAAAAAAGCTGTCCTTTCAGTCTTCTGATTGGACAGCTTTTTTGTTCGTCCATGGACTTATATATAATTTTATAAAAAAAAACATTTGCGTTCAATGGCAATCTCCGCAAAAATACATATTCTATATATAGAAAGCAAGAAGGAGGGAAAATTTTATGGGTAACAATGATTTTAATCTGGAGGAGTCTCAAAAAAGACTGATGGAACTGCTGGTTTCGAGGACTATGAGAAAATATGGCTTCAAAAAGGAAAAAGTCGATCTAACTGAGAGAGAGAAAAACAACCTTAAAGAAACCATTCGTCATTTACAAGAGCAATCACAAAAAATCATTAACCAAGAAAAGAACATCACGGAACATGATGTTAATCCAGTTACAAATTCCATTCACAATAAATTCACGGATTCCAAAAATAAATGACGCACCATTATCACCCTACTTGCTGGCGAGAAATAAGTAAACCGAGACATAGCAGCACATACATTTCATTCCTAAAGCTCCAGCTTCTTTATTATTCATCCCCCACACACTAATACTTTCTCTAAGTATTTAAAAAATAGACGAATTAACTGATTTATTCGTCCAACCCGATTAATCATCAAAGCATATTTTAATAGGGAATAAAACCTAAGGAGGAAAAAACAACATGAACCAAAATGTATATCGTAGCAATTGTAACACTCATGATGATTCTGAAAGATCATGGTCGGCTCTAGATTCCGCTTCCAGACATCCCCTGACAGGATTCTGTAACGATGAGGAAACACAGATTGACCAAGAGGCAAAACAGGATAATAATCAAGTGCAGCTTTCTGAAGAACTTATTTACATTAAAGATTCTTGTAATGTAAATGTCACTTCAACGGATGTTAAAGCGGCCCTTTCTCTACAAACTGCCCTACAAGCTGCTATCGCGGTCATCGTAAGCATTTCCATTTCAGATTCTGATAATGCTGATAGGATCACTCAAGAATTAATCCAATCTTCTAATGTTCAACAAATCACGCGCCAAAAAACAATTGTTGAAAACAGCCGTGATATCGACATTACAACCACTGATGCACAAGTCGCTTTAAACATCCAACTATTACTGCAACTATTGTTAGCTCTAATCGTGGAAATTGACATTCTTTAAAAAAAATCAATACAAAAAGGACACTTCACGTGTCCTCTTTTGTCTTTCATGGAGAAACTAGACACATTTGTTGATAAACCTTCCTTTTCCTGTCATTCCGGCCGTAAAATCTTCACTTGCCTTCATGCCCACTTGATCTTTATATGTACCTGCTCCATATGTACTTACCCGATTATTATCTTGAATTTGTAGTAATCCTCCAATGCTTTCCCTTTCCCTTTCCAACATCTGATCAAAACGGATAGGTTGAATGGGTGCCGTTCCTTTAACAATTCTTACTTTCTCTGCAGCTTCGACAGTCCGGTTAGCATATTGAATATAATCAAATTGTGTGACAGGTGCTATGTATCCCATAGTAATCCCTCCTTATATTAAAATAGTTATGTTGTCATTCAATTACCCATCCGGAACCATAATTTAAACATGATTTCCGCATTCTTTTTTCCTAATCTTCTGGTATGATGAGTATTGCCGATATTTTTAATAGATTAGAGGTATCCATTTATATGAATCAAGCAAAATCTGGCAATGAAATCGTACATTTACATACCGTTTCAGCTGGTGAGCTGCAGACACTTTTTGAAAAAGGAAAACGTGATCAGCTTTCTTGTATCATTTGTCATAAACCAGTGAAATTATTTATTGGAATCCATGAGACACCTTATTTTTATCATAGTGACCCGTCGCAGGGACCCTGTGAAATACCCATTTCAGAACAGATGAACGAGGACAAGCCATTAGAATATATGGAACAGAATGGATTTAGGATTCCAACATCACGAACCATTACGGAAACGAAAACCATTACAGAACCTTTCCTTAAAAGCCGTCCCATAACCGGCAATCCGAAATTTTCAGATAAACCATTTGGTCTTTCACAATCAGAGGAACCATACTTTCAAGAATTATCCTCATCAGGGGTTGTACTCGATGCAGAGCAACTCAAGGCGGTAATGACGATCGATGGTCCAATTCTCGTCCTTTCAGGAGCAGGCAGCGGGAAAACCCGCGTATTGACGGTACGCACTGCCTATATGCTTACAGTGAAAAAAATTGATCCAAAAAGTATCATGCTTGTAACATTTACGGCAAAATCCGCAAAGGAAATGCAGCAGCGTCTGCTCGGCTATCCCTATATGACGCCTTCCCTTGTTTCTCAAATCGTTAGCGGGACCTTTCATAGCATCTTTTATAAAATCCTCATTTTCCATGAACCAGCTAAATGGCAGCGCGATTTTCTATTGAAGTGGGAATGGGAAAAAGAAAAGGTATTGAAACAAGCTGGAAGGGAATTGGAACTTGATGATAAGGAATTTGCATATGATCAAGCCCTTCAGCAAATCGGACTTTGGAAAAACTCTTTGGCCTTTCCAGAAGATATTCACCCTAAGGACGATTGGGAGAAATCATGTTTATTTTTATATAAGAAATATGAAGAATATAAAAAGCAAACAGGGAAGTATGATTTTGATGATATGCTTGTAGGCTGTTATGTATTTTTAAAAAATCACCCGGATTTTTTAAAGAAATATCAGCAAAGGTTTAACTATTTTTTGGTAGATGAATTTCAGGATATCAATAAAGTTCAATATGAATTGATAAAACTCCTCTCTGCTGAATCAAAAAATGTATGTGCAGTTGGAGATGATGATCAATCCATCTATTCATTCCGAGGAAGCGATCCGAAGTATATTTTGAATTTCAATCATGATTTCCCTCAATCCCAAGTTGTGAAGCTGACGGAGAATTACCGCTCCTCCCATGAAATTGTCGCTACAGCGAACCGATTGATCAAGCGCAACCAGAACCGGATGGAAAAAAAGATGAGGGCACAGCATGATTCAGGAAACCCTCCTGTTTTATTTTATCCTTATGATGAGGAATTGGAAGCAACGATGATCGTATCCGATATCCAAGAAAAAATATCCAAGGGAGCAAACCCTGGGGACTTTGCAGTATTGTACAGGACACATACGATGTCCAGGGCCATTTTTGAACGGCTAGCCGCTTCCAACCTGCCATTCGTCATTGAAAAGGATGCGGATTCGTTTTATCAGCGCAAGGTCATCCGCGGCATGCTTGCCTTTATGCGCTTGAGTTTGTTTCCTCATGACAGCAAGGCAGCATCAGATGTCCTTTCCTCCTTATTCTTAAAGCAAAGTATATTACAGGAGTTAAAAGCAATGACAATATTGCAGGATTGTGATTTTATCGATGCATTTGCTTTTGTTAAGACAGGACATGCTTTTCAAGAACGAAAATTAAAAACGATTCCAGGACAGATCCGCTCTTTAAAAATTATGTCTCCACTCGTAGCTTTAGAAATCATCGAGAAAGATTTAGGATACCAGGAATATGTAAAAAAACGCGGGAATGATGCGAACCTGGAAAAAGGATCCGATGACATCCGTGACTTAAAGGTGGCAGCAAATCGTTTTCCCACCGTCGCCGCTTTCCTTGAACATGTCGATCATATGACTGCGATGGTGCAAGAGATTAAACAGCTATCGAAACATTTTAAGGATGCTATACAGCTTACCACCATACACCGTTCCAAAGGGCTTGAATATAACACGGTTTATGTTCTTGCTGCTGTCGATGGCAGCATTCCTCATGATTTCGCACTTGAATCTTACCGTAAAGGGGAACTATCCCCTCTTGAAGAGGAAAGACGATTGCTCTATGTAGCGGCAACCAGGGCTAAAAAGGACCTTTACCTTTCCATCCTGCAAACTAGACGCGGACGGGCCGCCCATCCATCACGTTTTTTGAAGCTTTGACCAAAAGCTGATGCTCTCCATCTTGGGAAATGGAAGGATAAAACAAGATGGTCTTATATTTTAGATTTTCACTGTTTTATGAAACCCTTACTAAAATAAGCAATTTGCGATACTCCTGCCGAAAAACGAACTTGTCGGAACACTGCTAGATGCTTATGGCGAGGAGTTTGGCAGGCAGTCGGCAAATTTCTGGAAGCAACTGCAACTTTTTTTAAAAAAACTGAAGGCCTGCATGATAGCAGGCCTTTTTTCACTTTTTATTTATCATATTAGAAATAGTACCGAAATCCAGTTTATTCCCTTCAGCTACGATGGAATGGACGATTTTATCTTCCATTTCCTTATTGACCGGTTTGTTCGCTATTTTTGAAACACGCTTAATGACATTTCTAACAGTTGTTTCATCTTTGAAATTGGCTCCTTGCAGCGAGTTTGCCAATTCTAATACATCTTTCATATTTACGCCCGTTTTACCTTCTATGTTCTTGAAAAAGTTATTATCCATACCTAAGCCCCTCCCTTTTCTGTACCTATCCTATGGCATTATCAGAAAAATGGTGCTAGGTCCAAACAAAAAAAGAATAGGCTTCTTCTGCCTATTCCTTTTACCTTAGCAGCAGAAAGAAGCCCCTACAATGATCAATAGAATAAACAATACAACGATTATCGCAAAAGTGGAACCGCCACCGTAGCCATAACCGCCGCCGTAGCCATAACCGCCGCCGCCACAACAACCGTAGCCACCAAAACCAAACATACATATCACCTCGCTCTCGCTAAAGCTTACTGATAACATATGTAGGTCTGGACAAATATGTATAGGCCATGTCCTAGTCCAGGCTGCCTATTTCCGCTTATTCATCCTTTTGGCCTGAAAACCAAAGCTCCGATGAATCCAAAGACGATTGCAGCAGAGATACCGGAACTCGTAATTTCAAACATACCTGTCAGTACGCCAACGAGCCCATGTTTTTCCGATTCTATCATCGCCCCGTTCACCAGCGAGTTGCCAAATGAAACGATCGGTACGGTCGCTCCAGCACCGGCAAAGTCAATTAGAGGCGCATATAATTCAAATCCGCCAAGAACAGCTCCTATTACAACGAACAAGCTTAACGTATGTGCCGGTGTCAGCTTAGCAACATCGAAAAGAAGCTGGCCGACGACACAGATCAAGCCACCGATGACAAAGGCCCAAAAAAACATTGCTAACATCCAAATCTCTCCTTTTTCATGAATTCATCCCATATTCAATGGCCACCGCATGGGCAATGCACGGAATCGTATCTTTTTGCTGGACGGAAAGTGGTGACAATAATGCTCCTGTTGCGACAAGCAGGATTTTTTTATATTTGCCAGAAATCATCTCATTTAATATATGACCGTATAAAACCACTGCCGAACATCCCGCACCGCTCCCGCCAGCCAAAACAGGCTGATCCTTTTTAAAAATCATCAATCCGCAATCCTTGAATTTTTCCTGATTGATGTCACAGCCCTTTTGCTTTAATAAGTCAATCGCTGTCTTCCACCCAATTTGCCCTAAATCACCAGTAATGATGAAATCATAATCATCCGGGGTCAAACCAGTATCTTTGAAATGGGCAAGTATCGTATCGACGGCCGCCGGGGCCATCGCTCCCCCCATATTGAAAGGATCTTTCAATCCCATGTCAATGACCTTCCCGATAGTGGCCGAGACAATGTGGGGAAATTCGCCTTGCTTGCTTCCATCAGGAGCAACCAGCGCCACCCCCGCTCCTGTTATCGTCCATTGAGCTGTAGGTGGTTTTTGCCCTCCATATTCAGTTGGATAGCGAAATTGTTTTTCTACAGCTGCATTGTGGCTCGAGGCACCTGTCAACACATAGTTAGCCCCGCCATAATTAGTGATAAAGGCAGCTAGAGCAAGCCCTTCCATTGAAGTGGAACAGGCTCCAAACAAGCCAAAATATGGAATCCCATTAGTTCTGGCTGCAAAGCTTGTAGGTGTAACCTGATTGATTAAATCACCCGCCAAAAAAAATTGTACCTGTTCCTTGTTGATCTTACCTTTTTCCAATGCAAGCTCAACCGCTTTTTCCATCAAATGTCGATGTGCCTTCTCATATGATTCCTGCTCCATCCACAAATCGCCGTATAGGATATCGAAATCACCCGCGATTTCTCCATTTGCTTCAAATGGCCCGCCTGTTACCCCTGTTTCCAAGATGACCGGTTTATTGGTAAACATCCATGTTTGTTCTCCCTTTAACACCGCTTAGCCCCCACTCATTTGATAAATTGTTTTTATCAACGCCACGACAAAGGCTGAAAATACTCCAAATAAAATGACAGATCCGGCCAATTTAAACATATTGGATCCAACACCAAGTACAAAACCTTCCGTCCGATGTTCGATTGCTGCAGAAATGACTGCGTTACCGAATCCTGTAACAGGGACGGCACTTCCTGCTCCACCGAACTGGCCAATGCGATCATAAAATCCGAAACCGGTCATCAATAGGGCCAGGAACACCATGGTGGCAGTTGTAGGACCACCGGCTGTCTGTTCCGTAAAGTTGAAAAAGTAAATATAGAAGTAGGAAATGGCTTGTCCGACCATGCAGAAAATGCCACCTACTAAAAAGGCTTTCAAACAATTCCTCACTATTGGTCTTTTAATTTCATGCTTCCCTTGGAGCTCTTGATACGCATTCTGCTGTGGGGTCGTTTTCTCTTTGCCACTCATAGCTGAACCTCTCTTCTAAGTTAATTCTTTTTGAAGTTCTTCAATTTCCTTGAACTTCTTCCTTGCCTTTTTCTCGGGTACATCTTTTTCTTTGAGTAACTCGTTCAATCTTACAGATTCCAAAAAGATTTTATAATCGCTCGATACGATAAAATCATTTTCGGGAAACTTCTCTTCCAGATTTTTAGTCACGGTCTTTTCAATCTTCTTCATATGAAAACGTTGCAGATGCTTAACTTTATAAGCGACGATAATCTTTTTTTCGTTTTTCACGACGATTACGTCATAGATGGAGTCTTCATTAGCAACTGTTTCCTTGACCTTTGAGATCAGTCCCTTTTCATCCTTCCCATCCATTCCATTAATGATATCCATCGGTTCAGGATTCGTACGCTTAATCATTGCTAAATTCTCCGTTTTTCCATCATTATGATTGCTGCATCCAGTAAGCACATACAAAACAACCATAAAAACCAGCAAGCTGCCCTTAAAATATCTTCCTTGTCTGAACATAGATTCACATCCTAATTTTTCGTTCTATTGTTATTTTCTTGTTTAACTGTTTTTTTATGAATGGTAGGATTAGGAAATAAAAAAACCTTTCCGAAATGGAAAGGTTTATTCAATCAATAGCCTTTATTTTTATTGTTATTATTACAGCCACAGTCTTTCTTGATTTTGACCGGTTGATCTTTTTTAATCGGTTTTGCATAAGCCCATGGATTCTGTTTCTGATTCAATTTATGACTCCTCCTTTAAGTTCTATACCATACTATATGAACGAAGAGACAAGTTGTTTCCAATCAAATGTCCATAAATTTGCTGATTATAACCTCAATGATTGCGCCTACTGCTGCTACGGCAAGGATAAATGTCAATACGTCGCCAATAAACCAATGTTGGATATAAAGGAAAACCAGAAAAAGGCTAACCCAGACACCCACGCACCAAAAACAGCTTAGCAATTGTCCAATCCAGCCAAGCAGGCCCTTCTCCTTGGGCATTAAAAATATTTCCACATCCCCTTCTTCATTTTTTTCCTCAATCTCTTT
Organism: Peribacillus sp. NPDC056705; assembly: GCF_043656335.1. NCBI lineage: Bacteria > Bacillati > Bacillota > Bacilli > Caryophanales > Bacillaceae > Peribacillus > Peribacillus sp. NPDC056705. The sequence continues at coordinate 65,761 of NZ_JBHTYI010000009.1, forward strand.
AAAAAAGGGGCGGCGCAGCGGCTCCATGATTTTATCGAAAACAATCAAACGTGTCAGCCTGAAGGAAGCCAATCCTAATATTATAAATAAGGTAAATTCATTTTGTGGGGGAAACATTTAATATTGCTCCTTCACTTAGGTACTTCAATTATTTTGGCATCGATGATATCCGGCAGGTCCACGAAACGAATATGCTTCCCTCTTTTAATCTTCACTGATTCCCCCTTCATTCCCAACACATGAAACTGAATCGTTTTTCCGTTTACAATAGCCTCACATAATGGCTTTGGAAAACCTTGATGATTGGATAGGCGGGAAATGATGTCGCGGGAAGATTCTTTCTTCTCCACCTTTTTCCTTTTTCTCTTAACTGGTTTTTCGTTTTCTGGTTCTATTTGTTCAGGATGTTCCATTTGTTCAACCGGAGTTTGCTCAGGTGCATATTGTTCGGTGATTTTTCTTAATCCCGTAATCTCTTTTTCAATTTCCATCATGGCATCATAAACACCGAATTCCCGTTTGACTTTTTCGATTTTTTCTTCATTTTGCTCGGTTTCCTGTAGTTCGGGTTCAGGCTCAACGCTGTCTTGAGGTGTAGCTTTTTTCGTTCGAAAATCACTTTGCATATTCCCACGCTGATCTGATATTTTTGCTTGATCGACATATAAAAGTGGTTTGGATTCCTTATCGCCATTTTTCTCTGACATGAAAACCCTCCTTAATATTTCAGGATATCCACAGACTGCAGCTGCTCCATATGGTATTGGACAACTTTTTTCCCGAATTTATGCCTTATGAACAAACTGGACTCATTTTTTTGTTCCAATTTCCCAAACAGTGTACGGTCATTGATGATGAACTTACAAACAGGTTTAGGTGCAAAGGCTGGAAGCCGGGACAACAGCTCCACCAATTCCTCTGCAGTATATGAAGTGCTGATATTTTTTTCAGTCAAATCAATATTTCTCTTCAGCGGATTGTGTATGGTTTGTTTTCCAAAGGCACTAGGCATACCAACTTTCTTCACGTCCATGATTCCCCTCCTTCTTTTTCACGAATAGGGTTGAAAGCAGGTTTTTGCCGATTCTCGCAAATAATGAATATCCTCTATGTATCATTTATATGAGATTCGCCCTCCTTTATGCTGAAGATGTGCCGCTCCCTAAAAAAAGGACATCAACTTATCTTGGATATGTTGGGGATTAATGGAGAAAACTAAAGCTATCGAGTTATTAAAGGAGTATATGAAGATGAAAAAAAGTGGAAAGATTTCAACCGTACAACTATCTTTAATCATGATGACGGCTGTCGGCTTGAAAAATCATGTAACGATCCTTCCTCATTTGTTACAGGCGGCCAAAAGGGATGCGTGGATTTCTGTTCTACTTGCTCTTGGCCTGATTTTGATTTGGTGTTTTCTCTTATTCTATATCCATAAAGCCACAGGCCAGACAAATATATTTGTCTGGGTGGAAAAAAATATCGGGAAGGTAACAGGCAGGATTTTATCCTTTACCATGAGTCTCTTTTTCGCTTTTTTGGCTGCGGTTTCATTAAAAGAGATGGTTGTATGGACAAATATTTCCTATTTGCCCATAACTCCTTCGATATATGAAATCATCTTATTTACTGGTTTATGCTTTTTCCTTGCCTCAACAAACATACAAACGATCGCTATTACAAATACATTTGTATTGATGGCCGTCCTTGTGTTTGGCTTTTTTGTTGCAATCACGAACATACAATTTAAAGATTATTCACTTTTGAAACCCATCCTTGAAAATGGATGGTCCCCTGTCTTTGCAGGTATTATTTATCCCTTGTCTGGCCTTATCGAATTGATTGTCATACTTTTAATGCAGCAAAAAGTCCATGGAAAACTAAAATTCAAGGTTTTTGCTATAAATTCCATCATCCTTACATGGCTTATTCTTGGGCCGCTTATTGGCTCCATTGTAGAATTCGGCCCAGTCGAAGCCGCAAGGCAAAAGTTTCCTGCCTTTGAGCAGTGGGGATTAGTCACATTAGGGAGATTCATTGAGCATCTTGATTTCTTGTCGATTTATCAATGGTTAACAGGAGCCTTTATTCGTGTTTCCTTTTTCCTATTTTTATCACTCGAAGTACTATCCATTAAAAAGAAGCGAAACAAAATCATATTGCTCCTAACCTATTCTATTTTCCTTATCATTTCTACTTCATTTAGCTTCAGCGATGTTGTTCTATATTCCTTTATAAAAACATTTGTTTTGCCGATTACCTTATTTTTCTTTTTAGCCGTTTCCATCCTTTTAAGTTTATTTGTTTTGTTTAGTAATCGAAGAAAAAGGGGGTCCACATCCGATGTTCAAAAAAAAGAACCGACAAGCATCCAGTCCGAATAGGAAACTGGAAAAACCGGATAAACTCATGATAAACAATGAATCCGATTTAAAAGAAATTTTTCAAAACTCAGGAGATGTTTTTTTTCAAACCAGTGTATATCGTGATGAATCACCGATAAAAATTACAGTAATTGGATGTGAAGGACTTGTCGATACTGAATTATTAAATAATCTCGTATTTGAAAGGCTAACATTATTTTTCGAAAAATATCCAAGAGGGAAAATAACAATTAACGAAATAAAAGCTTCACTTTATCTTCCACAACTTACTGAAGTGAATACAAAGGAGAATTTGTTCGCAGATATCTACTCCGGAAGATTGTTACTTTACATAGAAGAATTCGGTTTTTTGTTATCTGTAAACATAGCAAATCGCCCTCAACGTAATCCAGAGGAAACAACGTCAGAAGTAACGATAAAAGGACCGAGAGATAATTTTATTGAAGATTTGTCCATCAATGTGGCTTTAATCAGGAAGAGAATGCGTACAAATTCTTTAAGCGTTAAATACTTCGAGGTGGGCAGGAGAACTTTGGCTAAAGTCGCTGTTTTATATATGGAGGACATATCTAATCCTGATATGGTTCAAGAAATATCTCGGAAAATTGAAGCAATTGATGTGGATGGGATATATGGAGGCAATCAATTTATGGGATTGATTGAAGAGCAACCTGCGATACTTTTTCCAAGGCATGACTATTCGGGAAAACCGGATTTTGCCGTACAATGCCTGTTAAAAGGAAGGGTTTTAATTTTAATTGATGGTGTTGCCTACACAATGATTACACCCATTAACCTCTTCATTGTCTTAAAAACATCCGAAGATAATGAATACACGTCCATTTACGCTTCATTTGAAAGGGTGCTTCGATTATTCGGCATTTTTATTGCTGCTCTATTACCAGGTTTTTGGGTCGCTTTAACCACCTTTCATCAAGACCAGCTCCCGCTGATATTACTGGCCACAGTAGTGGAATCAAGAAGGGGTCTGCCACTTCCCACCTCACTTGAAGCCATTACGATGGTCATCGTCTTTGAAATATTCAAAGAAGCCGGGATGCGATTACCTACATCGATTGGTCCAACATTAAGTGTATTGGGCGCTTTAATTATTGGGGATGCTGCGATCCGTTCCGGTTTAACAAGTCCTGCCATGCTTGTTGTGATTGCAGGCTCAGCTGTAGCTACTTTTACACTCGTCAATCAATCGATCATTGGGGTCATTAGCTTAATTAGGCTGGTTGCTATTATTTCCGCCTCTCTTTTAGGTCTTTTCTCATTCATCCTTTTAGCGCTATTTCTCTGTGCGTATGTGAGTAATATACGAATATTAGGTGTTCCCTATATGGAAGTAACTGCTAACTTAAGTTGGTCCAATATTGCAAAAACACTTTTTAGGGTTCCTTCCGCTTTGAATAAAAAACGCCCTTCTATCTTTTCTTCTAAAGACCCCACGAGGAAAGGCGATGATGGAAAAAAATGAGGTACAGATTCATTCTAATACTATTAAGTGTTTCCTTTCTCTCTGGTTGCTGGGATTCAAATGAACCTGAACGACTTGTTTATGCAAATGGATTGGGGATCGATTATAAAGACGGAAAGGTCGTCGCTCACCTTCAAATCATTAATCTGCAAGGGCTGGCAAAATCCGAATCAGGTGGAGATCCCAGTACCCTAAACGCTGCAGATGTCGGAAGTGCTACTGGAGATACTCTCGATGAAGCCTTGTTTAATTTATATCATACGTCAGATCGGCGTATTTATTGGGGACATCTTTCTTTTGTTATTTTATCGGAAGAAGCCATTAAAACTGGAAACTTCAAATATACGCTTGATTTATTGGACCGTTATCGCGAAACACGCTACCGAATTTACTTTTTTATGACTAAGGGTGCGGTTAAAGATGCCATGCTTATTTCCCCTATCGAAAACATTTCCTTGGCTTTTTCAAAATTAAGCGATCCAAAGGGGAACTATAATCAAAGCTCTTTTATCCCACCGATAAATTTAAGAGAGATTCTCATTGAGCTGGACGAACCTGCTTATTACGTTTCAATTCCCCAACTAAAGATTACGGAGCAATGGACCGGGCAGAAAGAAAAAAAGAAGGCTTTATTAATGGATAACATCGCTGTTATTTCAGAAAATAAAATAATGGCCATTCTGCCTAAAAAGGTGATGAATGGTGCAAGATTAGTGAACAAACATTTTGTTCGTGATAACGTTACCCTTTTCTCTGGAACGGAAAGGGAAACATCAATTATTGTGTTCGAAAAGAAGGCTAAGATAACACCTATCGTAGAAAAAAACGGAAAAGTTCGTTTTCATATAAAAATGAAGATTAAAGCAAGTGTTGACATGTTGAAAAATGGCATAACACACAAAGAATATGAAGAAGAATTAATACGCTCTATCAAGAAAGAAATAAATTACACATATCAATATACACAAAAAAGAGGGCTGGACCTGTTTAGGTTATCGAAAACACTTTATCGAGAGGATATTAAAACTTGGAGAAAAATCGAAACAGGAGGAAGGATCCCTTTAGATGAAGATTCGATTAAGTCGATTAAAATCGATGTAATTCTTCAAGATACCGGAAAACAAACATTAACACCAATCTTTGATGGACAGGATGATAACAGTTCAAAAAATTAAAAAGGGGACCTTAAAGAGTCCCCTTTTATCATCCAATTATATGATAACCGGAGTCCACATGGATATTTTCCCCGGTAATTCCGCGGGACATGTCACTTAATAAAAATACTGCCGTATCCCCTACTTCTTCCGGAGTCGTTGTACGACGGAGCGGTGCTTCTTCCTCAATCTTCTTTAAAATTGTATTGAAGTCACGGACACCTTTAGCGGATAAGGTACGGATTGGACCGGCCGAAATTGCATTCACTCGGATGTTATCTTTACCAAGATCACTTGACAGGTAACGGACATTGGCTTCCAGCGAGGCCTTAGCCACTCCCATTACATTATAATTTGGCATGACCCGTTCACCGCCAAGATACGTCATTGTGACGATGCTGCCGCCTTCAGTCATGATTTCCTTCGCCGCTTTAGCTACAGCCGTCAAAGAGAATGAACTGATATTATGGGCAAGCAAGAACCCTTCACGGCTCGTGTTGACGAACTCACCGTCCAGCTCTTCCTTGTTAGCAAATGCGACACTGTGTACCACGCCATGAATGATACCTGTTTCTTCCTTAATCGCCGCAAAACATTCATCAATGCTTTCATCCTTCGTTACATCACATTGTAAAATGGTGGAAGGCTCTCCTTCCAATGTAGAAGATAGTTCCTTAACGCTTTTTTCCGTACGGTCTTTTCCGTAAGTGAAGATCAGCTTTGCACCTGCTTTATGTAAGGAACGGGCAACTCCCCATGCAATACTTCTTTTATTCGCAACACCCATTATGACAAACGTTTTTCCTTCTAATGAAAAAGTCATTGTATGTGACCTCCTATTTTTAATACAAGTTATTAGTACCTGCTACTAATGATAGTATATCAAAATTCCTTTGATAAAAACACCGTTTTCTAAAGTCCTGAGGGAATGGCCCTCCAAAGAGGGCCTACTTTGACTTATAGTAGATAGCCCATTAATAATGTTGCTAATCCGAAATAAATAAGAATACTGATAAGGTCGTTGATTGTTGTAATGAAAGGACCTGAAGCTACCGCTGGGTCGATTTTCATTTTATGCATGAGAAGCGGGACGATTGAACCAGCAAGTGTGGCAACGATCAGAGTTATGAAAATGGAAATACCAACCAACAACCCCAGCATTAAATCATCTTGCCAAAAATATACAATGAAAATGATGGCAATTCCGCATGTCAGGCCAATAATAAGGCCAGTTCCAGCCTCTCGAAGGACCAGTTTCCACTTGCTTTCCTGTTCTAATTCACCTGTTGCGATTCCTCTCACCGCTACTGCCAAGGCTTGTGTTCCTGTATTTCCAGCCATGCCGCCAATCAATGGAATAAATACAGCAAGAATCGCTTTTTGGCTTAGTGTCTCTTCGAATCGGCCGATCAAACTTGCAGTCAGCAAGCCTAAAAACAAAAGGATGACCAACCATGGCAGCCGTTTTTTTGCAGCGGAAAATGGACTCTTATCAACATGATCAAGATCAGAGATACCTGCCAGTTTAGAATAGTCATCGGATGCCTCTTCATCCATGACGTCAATGATATCATCAACGGTTATAATCCCTAATAAATGGTTTTGGAAATCGACGACCGGCACGGCAAGGAAGTTATAGTCCCTTATTTTTCGTGCCACCTCTTCCTGGTCTTCAGATACAGGGACGGAAACTACCCTGTCATCCATTAAATCACCGATTAAAGCATCTTCATCAGCAATGATCAATGTCCTGAGCGATAAAACACCAAGCAGCTTCTTATCCTGATCGGTAACGAACACATAATAAATCGTTTCCGCTTCCGGAGCTTCCCTTTTCAAGATCTGCATGGCTGATCGGGCGGTTTCATTTGCTTCAATGGCAATGAATTCTGTCGTCATGATACTACCCGCTGTAGATTCCTCATAGTTCAGAAGCTCCTGGATTTCACTTGCCGCTTCATCATCCATGATGGTCAAATAGCTGACGGCCTGCTCATCATTGATTTCATTCAGGACGTCAGCCGCATCATCCGCATACATATGGGAAAGCATATCCGCTGCATAAGAAGGATTCATTTCAGCCAACAGGCTTTCGTAATCCTCTTCATCAATTTCTATATTTTCAAAAAGGTCCGCCATTTCTTCCGGTGACAAATATGTGTAAACGACGGATCTTAATTCATCTGACAAGCTTGTATAAAATTGAGCCTGATCATATGGATGCATTTCAAGGAACTCAGTACGGAACCGATCTAGACTTTCCGTTTTAAGCGCTTCAAGCAAAAGCTCGTTATTCATTTGACTATTCTCCCGCTCCCGGTCCTTCATCTCCTCCATAACCATACACCTCCTAAAACATATTTTTTCATTTCCTCGTTTATATTTTATTTTTTTTAATAATACTATACTAATACCATAAACATATACAAAACAAACAAAGGGTGTGTCAAATGAACATCGATATCATAGGGGACATTCATGGATGTTTCGCTGAATTCAGGCAGCTGACCGAAAAAATGGGCTATACATGGAAGACTGGGTTTCCTGTACATCCCTCCGGAAGAATTCTCGGCTTTGTAGGCGATTTAACCGATCGCGGCCCAAATTCCCTTCAAGTAATAGAGGTTGTCCATGAATTAGTCATTAACCAAAATATAGCAAGGTATGCCCCAGGTAACCATTGCAATAAATTGTATCGTTATTTTTCAGGCAATAAAGTTCAAATATCACACGGTTTAGAGACTACTGTAGCTGAATATGAATCACTGAACATTCGGGATCAGAAGAAGATCCGAAAAAAGTTCATGGATCTGTATGAACGTTCCCCACTTTATCAACTCATTGATGAAGGGCGATTGATCATTGCCCATGCAGGAATTCGCAGTGACTATATTGGCCAATATAGCAATAAGGTAAAAACCTTTGTCCTCTATGGTGATATCAATGGCTCCAAACATCCCGATGGGTCACCGGTCAGGAAAGACTGGGCACAATCATACAAAGGGGAAACCTGGATCGTATATGGACATACACCAGTCCCTGAAGCTAGAAGAGTCAATCATACTTATAATATTGATACAGGCTGCGTCTTCGGTGGAAAACTGACGGCTGTCCGTTATCCCGAAATGGATCTTCAAGAGGTGCCTTCTTCCATGCCATATATAGCGGGAAAATTCAGGACATCTTTTGATTAACCAAAAAAACTCGCCATCTTGGTGAGTTTTTTTGAGTCTATGAAGTGGTTTTGTTTATTGCAGCCCGGATATAAAGTCAGGAATCCCACCCTTTACTTCCTTCGAGCAAACGGGTCATATCTTCTGGTAACTCTTCTTGAAACAACATCATCTTCTTCGTGAAAGGATGTAAAAATTTCAATTCAAAACAATGAAGGGCTTGGCGAGGGATACCTCTCCTGTTCCCTCCATATAAATCATCACCAGCCAGCGGGTGGCCAATATGGGCCATATGGACCCTGATTTGATGTGTGCGCCCTGTCCTGAGTTCCAAATTAAGGAATGTGTGGGACCCTGTATGTGCCAATACCTTAAATAGGGTACAGGCATACCGGCCATCCTCCCTGACTTCCCGTTCAATGATGCTGGTCGACTTTCGTCCGATTGGCGCCACTATCTCTCCTACAGGTCCTTCAACGATTCCTTCAGCTACGGCTTGGTATCTCCGTTTAACCTGTCCTGATTTTTGCTGCTCACTTAAAAGGTGATGGATATGCCGGTGCTTGGCAATTAAAACCAAACCTGATGTATCCCGGTCAAGACGTGTAACTATATGGATCGTCGCCTGTATTCCCGCCCTCCTATAATAACCCGCCAAGCCATTCGCCAAACTGCCGTTGGGATGCTCACGGGAAGGAATGGTATTCATGGAAGGGGGCTTAGCCACCACCAATACAAACTCATCTTCATATCTGACATTCAGGGGGATGGGTTCCGGCAAAAGGCCTTCACTTGCCTGCTCCGGCGGAAATATGACGGTGACGATGTCGCCCGTTTCAATCCGTTCCCTTACGGTCACTTCTTCGCCGTTCAACTGGATATATCCACCTTTAAACTTAATATCCGTTAATGCTCGTTTTGAAATATCGCATTTGCTGAGAAACTCTCGCAATAAAGAGCCAGAATCCTCTTCAAAAACCGACCAGGTCAAAGAAAAGTTTTGATTTGACATGAGGTGAATCTATCTCCTTAATTAGCAATAAATGAATCATGCACTCTTTTCCAGAAAGGAAAAGGGCGGAATCTGGCAAATCGGATCTTTTCATCTGCAACTCGGCACTGTATCGACTTTACATTTTCCTGAAGCAAGGACAAATGGTCGACCGTAATTTGAAAATTGACCGCATTGACCGGCCTGAACATACACGTATGATGTGCCGGCAGCAGAAGCGGAGATCCTACAGTCCTAAACACCCGGTTATTAATGGATGCCAATTCGGTAATCTGGATGGCATCGATTGATGGATGGACGATGGCCCCGCCAAGCGCCTTATTATATGCCGTGCTTCCGGATGGCGTCGCAATGCATAAACCATCTCCACGGAACGTCTCGAAATGCTGGCCGCGTATTTCAACGTCCATGACGAGCGTCCCTTCCACACTTTTGACCGTCGATTCATTCAACGCCAAAAATCTTGCTTCCCGCCCTCCATGCTGATAACGGACAATCGTTTCGAGCAATGGATATTCCACTATTTGAAATGGGGTTTTCGCTAAAGCTATCACCAATTTTTCAATTTCATCAGGGGTCCAATCTGCATAAAAACCAAGATGTCCTGTATGTACACCGACAAAGGCAGTTTTATCCAATCGATTCTTATAACGGTGAAAAGCATATAATAAAGTGCCATCACCACCGACAGAAATGACAATATCCGGCTGATCTTCGTCATATTCCAAATGAAAGTCCTGAAGATACGTACGCATCCTTTGCATTAAAGTATTCGATTTCGCATCTCCTTTTGACGTTATCGCAAATTTCATGTAATACCACCTCACAAATTAGATTTCTTCTCGTTTACCCATTTATGCGTTCAAGAATCTTTCTTCCTGGAAAAAAGACGCTGTGCTTCCTGGATTTCCGTACGGATTTGCGACATCTCTGCATCAAGCAGGAAGGCCGCTTCCGCTGCACGTTTGAGTCGCAATTGAATATCTTCCGGGAAAATGCCTTTATATTTATAATTTAAAGAATGTTCGATCGTCGCCCAAAAATTCATCGCAAGAGTCCTGATTTGTATTTCGGCAAGGATATTTTTTTCGCCATGGATCGTCTGGACCGGATAGCGGATTACAACATGATAAGAACGATAGCCGCTTGCTTTTTTATGGGAAATATAATTCCTCTCCTCGACTATCTCGAAGTCATTGCGGCCTCGTAATAGTTCAACTACCTGTTCGATATCATCCACGAACTGGCACATCATGCGAAGCCCTGCAATATCCTGAATTTCAGTTCCCAATTTATCAATGGGAATATCCTTCAGGCTCGCCTTATCCAAAATGCTGACAATCGGCTTTACCCTTCCTGTTACAAATTCGATCGGCGAGTGAATATTCTCTCTTTCAAACTGTTTCCTTAATCCCTTTAGCTTAACCTTTAATTCTTCGACAGCCTGAGTATAAGGCGCCAAGAAATCGTCCCAACTCTCCATTGCCACACCACCTATATCTATCTAAAAAGCGCCTGTTCAACTCTGGTATGGGCAGAACGCTCTCCTAAATCCAGCAGTCACATGACTTTATGTCAATTCACCGCTGGATCCTATTTCTTTTTCTAGCAAAAAGTATGTATTAAATTCCTATATATACGATAATCCATTTTTCGTGCTCAACGTTTATATTTTATCATATCCTGCAATTGATTCCTAAATATTCAAGTACAATAGCAAAAAATTATTGAATTCAATTTGACAGCTGGAATGGTTCTTATATGATTAACCTAAGAATCAGCCAGAAAGGATGGAGCACATGAACCAGCATATTGAAATTGAATTTAAAAACCTTTTAAGCGAAAAAGAATTTCGTCAACTGATCAAATACTTTCATCTTGGGGCATCGAACTTTAAAACCCAGAAAAATCATTACTTCGATACACTTGGATTCACTTTGAAAAGCCTAGATTCCGCGCTTAGGATCCGGGAGAAAAACGGGCGTTACGAGCTGACTTTAAAACAGCCCGCAACAGAGGGACTATTGGAAACGAATCAAGATATTCATGAAGGAACCGCATATGCATTTCTGAATCAGAACACATTCCCTGATGGCGAGATCCAACATCTAATCCTTGAATGCGGAATTGATCCAAAAGATGTTACCTGCTTCGGGACACTAAAGACAGACCGCCTTGAATTTCCTTACAAAGAGGGTTTACTTGTTTTAGATCATAGTTCGTATTTGAATCAGGAAGACTTTGAGCTTGAATATGAAGTGACGGATGCAAAAGCAGGGAAAAAAAACTTCCTGAATCTCCTTGAAACCCTTCAAATTCCGGTAAGGGAAACCGAAAATAAGGTTAAGAGGTTTTATCGCGCCAAATTCCAGGAATAATCCTGTTTGAACCCATTCGGAGGTGGAGAGTTTGAAAATCCAAGATTTCAAAACGTTTATGGAATTGCAGGCAATCCAGCAATTCACAAATGGCAGCATCACAAGCAAAAATTCATCTCGATCCGTTTTCCAGGACATGCTCTCGGAACTGGTTTCGGGAGATGCTCTTGAAAGCACTTCGCAGAAATTGGGTTCCTTATTATCCAATGTTGAAGCTGAAACGAAATCTTTTCTTCAACCCAGCGGCCTAACATCCATGAACATCAACCCGATATCCGCTGCCAATGCTAACAAACAGAGCAGCAGCGAAACCGCCAAAAACTATGATCATATCATCAGCCAGGCAGCCAGTTTATATAACCTCCCGGAAAAACTGATTAAGTCTGTCATTAAACAAGAATCGAACTTCAACCCTGAAGCCACCAGTTATGCGGGTGCCGCTGGCCTTATGCAGTTAATGCCAGCAACTGCAAAAAGCCTTGGGGTGGATGATGCAACCGATCCAGAACAAAACATCATGGGCGGGAGTAAATATTTAAGTCAAATGATGGCACGATATGACGGAGACATCCAGGTTGCCCTTGCTGCTTATAATGCAGGGCCGGGAAATGTCGATAAATATAACGGCATCCCGCCCTTTAAAGAAACTCAGAATTATGTTCAAAAAGTTTATGGCACATTTTTAAGTTAAAGCAAGCTGACCCTGTTTATTTGTGACGGGTCAGTTTTTTTCATGTCTATATATGCTTCTCCAGAACAAATGGGAAAGCCCCCCAAAGGTGTAATCTCCGATCATTCCCCTGTGTCATACTACAGATGTAAAATTTTCTTTAAGCTATATATTTGTTATATCAGTACGTCATTGATAAAATATGAATAAATATCAACCATCTTTCTTTAAAAGGAGTAATCAACATGATGCAAGGGAACCCTACACCATATGAATTAATTGGAGAAGGGCAATTACACAAATTAATTGATGTGTTTTACTCCAACGTTAGTCAGCACCCGGATCTGCAGCCAATATTCCCTGACGATTTAACTGAAACGGTCCGTAAGCAAAAACAATTTATGACTCAATATTTAGGCGGTCCCTCTCTATATACCGAAGAGCATGGCCATCCTATGTTGCGGGCTCGACATATACCTTTTGAAATTACGCCAGAACGTGCGAAAGCATGGCTCTCATGCATGTATCAAGCTATGGACGAAATTGGCCTTGAGGGTGAGATTAGGGAGTTTTTCTATCATCGCCTCTATTTGACGGCACAGCATATGATCAATACATCCGGAACTGACGGGAAAGGAGAAGACAGTTGAGCGCACAAAAACCAGTTTTCAATATTTCCGATTGGATCAAGACGCAGCATTGCTATGATAAAGGAAAAAAGCCAATTGAAATTTATGTTTTTGTTGATCCGCTTTGTCCCGAATGCTGGGGCTTAGAACCAATTATTAGGAAATTACAGATAGAATATGGCCAATTGTTCAGTTTACGCCATGTTTTAAGCGGTAAAATCGATTCTCTTAATATGGGGAAAAATAAAAATTATGAAAACATTGCTCAGGTTTGGGAAAAGACAGCCAGCCGCTCGGGAATGTCCTGCGACGGGAGCCTTTGGTCTGAAAACCCAATCTCTTCTCCATATACAGCTTCCATCGCAATAAAAGCAGCGGAATTGCAGGGGCGTAAATTGGCCATTCGCTTTTTAAGGCAGCTTCAAGAATATGTATTCATAGGAAAAAAGGATATATCCAATATCGAAGTCTTGACCGAATGTGCCAATATGGTTGGACTGGATGTGGAGGAATTCCTTTATGACATCAATTCTTCCAGTGCAGCCAAAGGCTTTCAATGTGACATGAAAATCACTAACGAAATGGAAGTGACGGAAATACCTTCCCTTGTCTTTTTCAATCAAAATATTGAGGAAGAGGGAATAAAAGTTTCAGGTGTCTATTCTTACGAGGTATATGTTCAAATTTTAGAAGATATGCTCAATGGTCTGCCAGCCCCTGCAAAACCCCCCTCTCTCGAAGAATTTTTAAGCTGTTTCAAACTAGTGGCCACAAAGGAAATTGAAACTGTTTATAATATGAATAAGAGTAACGTCGAGTTGGAAATGAAAAAGCTTGTTTTAAAACAGTTGGCAGAAAAGATTCCTGCTAAATACGGAACGTTTTGGAGATATACAAAGAAGCAGTCATGAATTTGACTGCTTTTTTGTTTAAAACCATGCTAATCAAAAGATTGCATGGTTTTTTTATAAGAAAATAAGGGGATGGGAGAAATTTTTCACGATCAAACAAAGGGGTATAAGTTTGTTTGTGATTCACTTCACAATAAATAATATAACAGATAACTCAGTTATGTTTCAACTGTTTGTGTAACATTTCACTAATTGTTCACAATATATAATTTTCATTTTTTAATTATTGTTTCTTGTATATATAGCTAAATAAGAGCCTATTTAAGTTCAAAGCCATAAGTGTTTTTGATATCTGATAAGCAAGGGAATGAATTTAATTGTGAAACAAATCACAAAATATTAAATCATTTGTTCTTATTTCCTAATCTTTCGTACAACTTTTGTTACAACCGGCGTCATTTTGTACCTTTTACTTTTCTGCAAATGAAAAAACCCGGCAAATCACGAAATTTGCTGGGGTTTTTCATCTATTTATGCGAATAAGGGGATAGGAGAAATTTCACGACGAACAAACAAAGGGGTATATGTTTGGGATGTGATAACTTCTATATCTGTACTATAGCAGATTATACACCTTAAAAGCAAGAACTTTGTGCGCAGCTTCACATTATTGTCATATTTTTAGAATACTGCTTATTTTAAAACATACTATCTAATAAAGCGCAGATGAGCTTTTACTGCGGCCAGTTGGAGGTGACCAAATTGAAAGGCTTTATACTACTCATACTCTTGATAGGGTCGCTATTTGTCCAGCTGCTCGGTATCATGAACCTCATTCCTCTGTATTTTACCTCCCCTATTCTATTTTTTGTTTTCTTCATAATTCTTCATAGTGTAAATCAGAGAAATCGATTTAAAGGATTATGACGGACATGCATATAGTTGAAAAGGACCCGAAGTGCTCGGGTCCTTTTCACATCTTATTTATTCAAAAGCTCTTCCAACTCATTTAATTTTTCTTCGAATACATTCATGGCTTCTTGTACGGGTTCAGCTTTTGTCATATCGACGCCAGCCTTTTTGAGCACTTCAATCGGATAATCAGAACTTCCTGACTTCAAGAACTCCAGATACCTTTTGACGGCGGGCTCTCCTTCTTCAAGGATTTGCTTGCTCAATGCTGTTGCTGCACTGATCCCTGTTGCATATTGATAAACATAGTAATTATAGTAGAAGTGTGGAATACGCGCCCATTCCAAACCGATTTCGTCATCAATGGTCACGTTCTCTCCAAAGTATTTCTTGTTCAGCTCATAATATTCCTTAGTAAGCATATCCGCTGTCAACGCTTCCCCATTTTGAGCTTTTAAATGAATCGTATGTTCAAACTCTGCAAACATCGTTTGCCTGAACAGTGTGCCGCGGAAACCTTCCAGGTAATGATTCAATAAATAGATGCGTTTCTTTTCATCTTCGATTGAATTCAGTAAATAATCGTTCAACAGGTTTTCATTACAGGTCGATGCAACTTCCGCTACAAATATGGAATAATTCCCATATGGATATGGCTGATATTTACGTGTATAGTAGCTATGGACCGAATGCCCAAACTCATGAACGAGCGTGAATAAGTTATTGACGTTATTTTGCCAATTCATTAAAATATAAGGATTCGTCCCATATGTACCAGAAGAATAGGCACCGCTTCGTTTCCCTTTGTTTTCATGCACATCGACCCAACGATTTTCAAATCCCTCTTTCAAAACGTTCAAATAGTCCTCCCCAAGCGGAGCAAGACCTTTAAGGACATAATCTTTGGCCTCATCATATGTCACTTCCATCTTCACTTCTTTAACAAGAGGGGTGAATAGATCATACATATGAAGTTCGTCTAATTGCAGTACTTTTTTACGTAAATCAAGATAACGGTGCAGTAATGGCAAGTTGTCATTGACCGTTTTAACGAGATTATCGTATACGGTCTCCGGAATGTTATTATTACTTAACGCCGCTTGGCGTGCTGAATCATATTTTCGAACCGTGGCATTGAAGTTGTGGTTTTTCACCTCACCTGACAGGGTTGAAGCAAATGTATTACGGAACTCACCATACTTGCTGTATACCCCTTTAAATGCCTCCTCACGTACACGGCGATCTTCACTCTCAAGAAAACTGATATACCTTCCGTGAGTGATTTCAACTTCATTTCCCTCTTCATCCTTAATGGTCGGGAATTTCAAATCGGCATTGTTTAGAATACCGAAAGTATTGCCCGATGCATCAAGTACTTCTGATGCTTGCGCCAATAATTCTTCCTGCTCTGCAGATAAGATATGGGGCCTCTGAAGATTGATTTCCTCTAAAGAATGTTTGTATAATTTCAGATCTTCTTTTTCTTCCAAAAAACCTTCCACTTTGTTTTCATCAATACTCAATAGTTCAGGAACCATATATGAAAACGCAGCTGCTGCCTGGGCGTATAAAGCTTTTGCCCTATCCTCCATCCCTTGATAAAAAGGATTGGTTGTATCTTGATCATTGCGCATATGTGAATAAGAATAAACTTTCCCCAGCTTCTCGAATACCTCATCTTGGAATTGAAGGGCCGCAAATAATTTTTCTGCGCTTTCCCCCAACGTCCCTTTATGTGCTTCCGCCTTCTTGAGGTCTTCCTTTACCGCTTTGAAGGCAGCTTCCCAATCTTCCTCGGTTGCGAAGATATCTTCCAGTCTCCATGTATCTTCAGGAGCTATTTCACTTCTTGAAGGTAATGTATTTGCTTTTGTTTCCTGTGCCATAAAAAAATTCCTCCCCATTCTATAGAAACTTGCCATTGGGCTAAATCGTTAAACCGGATCGAACGCTGCAATACTTCATTCGGCGTTCATTCTTTCTTAAGTTTTCTTAATTCCCAGTTCTTATTACTATTTCTCCATTAACAAAAATAATCCTGCCCTTTCATCTGAATTCAAGATAAATAGAGATGTTATCACTGATTATACTGGATATTCCCCTTTTCCATCATCAATTTATGCTTATCATAGAAATCTTTTTCCATAATTTGAGCTTGATCACTGGTGAAGGGAGGGGTAATTTCCCTTTCAACTTTAAAAACCCCTTCTTTCAGTTTTGATAAATAACCAAATTTCATCAAAAGCATGATATATTGACCTACAGGATACTCGATGGGTTTTTCATGAAGCAATGGCAACGGTCTGAACCTTATTCCACCTTTTGTTGAACGCTTTCTAAAATTATGGATAATATCAGCCATAGAAATCTTTTCCCCTGTTCTTTTCTCATGAAACACATCCATGTATAACCATGCCTGCCATTCGATCGAGGCAGTTTCGATCAACAGCATCCCTCTGACCGGTACACCCACTTCAATTGGAAGTGTCGCAGGTGAAATATGATGTAAATATAGCCCTTCGAAAAAAGGATCGGATCTCCGTGCTGTTTTCACCCGATGGAGGGACCAGCCATTTCGTTTATATCTCCATGCGGGCAGAAAAGGGAATCTAAAGCAGTTTTGGGGCAATGCACGACTTGGGGGAAGGAACCTTAATGAAGCTGTTGTCAATTCGGCAAAGACGGTTCTGGGGGTAAAAGGAGTGAGGTTCTTCAATACTGATAAATGATCCGTTTCCGGGCAATACATCCAAAGAAAAGGGTGATGGAAGCTGCCGGTGACGAAGAGCCAGTGGAAGCGGGATAAACTGAATTCATACAAACTTTTCCTTTTTAAGCGTTTTGCAGCAAGGATCCAAATTGGCTTGATGCCTATGCTTTGATAGGCTTTTGTCCTTTCAATGAATTCAACCTCGGGGATAACTGAGCATTGAAATTCTATTGCATAGCGATTACCTCCTATCACAACCAAAATATCAGCCCTTTTCTTAATTTCGGGAAGGTAGGCTTCTAAAACCACTTGATAACCATGTGATAAGAACCACTGAAATAATTTTCTTTTTCCCAATAAATGATAGGCGGATTCCGGTTCTGAAGAAGCGCGGCATGACGAACTATTTTTATGGGCAAAATGCGGGATCCTGACTTTTCCCGCCTTGATGGTCATTTCCATCTTACAGCATGGACAGTAATAATCTGCTGACTTTCTCCATTCATCAATCACGTTTGCCGGTATCTTTTCAGGAAGGGTAACCCATGTCCCATCTTTCTTCATAGCAGTTAGCATATATCTCCTCCTCATCCACTACATTCGCCTGTTTTGCTCAGGATTCCTTTTAATCCGAAAAAAAAAAAAAATGCCTTATCGGCATCAAAGAAAGTATCTAAAGAAGGGGTGAAAGCAATCGGCAAGTGGACTCCAAAACCTTCAAACCGAAATTCCGTTTGGAAAACGCACCAATCTCCACTTCTTGGGATACCTTTATATCTTCCAAAAAATCATTCACCAGTTGCTGAGTACTTTCTGTCCGGTAAAGAAAAGCATTGACTTCGAAATTCAGGTGAAAGCTCCTCATATCCATATTGGTTGTCCCAATTGATGCCAGTTGATCATCCACGATGATGATTTTACTATGCATGAACCCTTCATTATATTGGAATATACGAGCTCCGGAAGCAAGCAATTCGGGAAAATAAGTTCTCGAAGCATGAAATACGATACGTTTATCGGGGTTCTTCGGGACGAGCAGCCTGACATCCAAACCACTTAAGGCGGCCACCTTCAATGCTTGTAAGATATCGTCATCAGGAACGAAATACGGGGAAGCTATCCAGACGGACTTTTCTGCTGAAGTGATCATCTTAAAAAAAATGCTTTTTATGATCGTCCACTCACTATCAGGCCCGCCGCCAATCAATTGAATTCCACCATGTCCGTGATGGTTCGGCAGTCCGGCCATGAGATATTCATCACTTAAAAAACTATTATTGGTGCTATAATACCAATCCTGGAGAAATATGAGCTGTAAAGTCCTGACAGCTTCCCCCTTTATGATAAGGTGCGTATCCCGCCAAGAACCGAATTTCCGATCTTGTCCCAAATATTCATCCCCAATATTGAGACCGCCGATGAAACCGACAGAGCCATCTATCACAATTATTTTACGATGGTTACGAAAGTTGAATTTATTATTTAATAAAGGGAGATGCAGCGGACCAAAGGCCACCATTTCGGCTCCCGCATTCTTCAGTTCATCGATATAAGAACGTGCTAACTTCCAAGAACCAACCGCATCATATAGAAATCGGACCTCTACCCCCTCTTTTACTTTTTGTATCAAGATGTCTTTTAACAGTCTGCCAATGCGGTCATCCCTAACAATATAATATTCTAAATGGATATGATGCCTGGCTTTTTTTAATTCTTCGATGATATTGGAAAATGTTTCATCACCATTCCTTAAAACCCGGGTTTCAGTCTGAAATGAAATAGGGCTATTCCCCAGCCTATTTGCAAGAGTGATTAACTGCTGAGGGTTCTCGCCCATTTCCTTAATTCGTTCATTATAATCCGCTTCGCAGCTTATTTTCACGAAACTCTGTTTGTCCAAAAAGTACTTCTTGCGAAATATCCTCTCTTTCCGAAAATTTCGGCCAAACAAAAAGTAAAAAATGAAACCGATGAATGGGAAAGCGCCAAAAATAACAAGCCATGTTATGGTCTGGATGGGATCTCGGTTTTCCATGAAAATGTTGAATCCAATTATCACCAAGAAAAGGGTCAATATAAGACTAGAATAAAAAATCAGCCCGCCATCGACGCCATTTATTAGAAAATGCCATGTACTGACCAACAAGAGAATAAGCAGACCGACGCCAACTATATTCTTCACCTAGACTACCTCCAATTAACAAACACAGGCATATTTAAAAAACCTCCATGCTAAGGCAAAAACATTTATTCTTGGACGAAAAGGCCGATTTCTACTGAAATCGGCCTCAACAGTCTATGCGAAATATTTATCGACCGTTGTGAATACATCATTTTCGATAACTATCTTCCCGTACTCTTCAAGCATGTGCACCGTTATAGGTGACTCCTGACTATATTCCAATAAAAGACTTAAAACATTATCGATTTCTTCCTCATCAATCTCCGCCTCGGAAAATTCGATATAAAGATAATATTTATTCTGATAAACATAAAGTTTTGTCGTCCATTCATCCAAGCCCTGACGCTTGCTTAATGAAATGACATCTTCAAAATCCTCGAAAGTTGTGATGAATTCAATCATACCATCTTCGAATGTCATACCGCTTTCTTCATCTTTACCATGAAAATGTTGATCAATAAGCGTATCCATCTTGTCTGATACATTCAAATCCCTTAACTTATCATCTGAAAGAGGCAACTCGAGTTTCTGACCATCTTTGGCAAGCTGGGCTTTTGTGACCAAAACTTCCAAGCCTTTTTCAAGGGCTTGAACTTGAATCCATAAGGGTCCTTCAATCATGAATTCTTCTTCTTGATGCACTTCATCCATCATTTCCCAAAAAAGCTCCTCACTTCGCTCGCGGCTGTACCAAATTTCTTCGCGATCAAAGCCTCTTTCCTCAATATCTATATAGGAAATATAAAATTTAACTGTATCGTCATTAATGCGTTCGATTTCCATGATTCCCCTCTCCCTTCCTTTCTCATTTTGAAGGGATAATAACCCCCAAGCGAAAATTGCTCTTAAAAGCTCTTTACCCGTAAGTGAATACTGTAAATCATGATAGTCATTAAAACGGACTATTTTACATCATTTTATGACAAAACCTTGAAGAAGGGAAATAAAAAACATTACTTATCTAAAAAACAATTGTTTGCCTAATATTCCATTCATTCTATAAAATAATTCATCCTGATGCAACTATCATAATGCTTTATTCAATACTGCCATTAATGCCTTATTATATACACAGCATGATGAGCTGCATTCATTATTTTTTCTTTAAATGATGACCGGGTCAAGGGACCTGCTGCAAACCCAAAACGTCTGATGCCGCCTAAGGATTCTTTTATGTTCCCCTTCATTAAGTTAAAAAAATCAGTGAAACGTTATGTATAAAGAAAAAGCCCTGCACATTTCCTGGCAGAGCTTGAAAGACCTTATTAGTTGACCATACGTTGTGCTTCCCGTAACTGGAAGGTACGGACTTTACGTGGTAAAAAGCGTCTTATCTCATCTTCATTATAACCAACTTGAAGCCGTTTCTCGTCAAGGATAATTGGACGTCTTAACAGACCTGGATTCTCCTTGATCAATTTATATAATTCTTGAAGAGGCAGGCTCTCTAAATTTACGTTTAACTTTTGGAAAGTTTTTGACCGTGTTGAAATGATTTCATCGGTTCCATCTTCCGTCATTCGAAGAATTTCTTTAATCTCATCAATCGTTAACGGTTCTGAAAAAATGTTTCTTTCTTTATATCCAATCTCATGTTCCTCTAACCATGCTTTTGCTTTTCTGCATGAAGTACAACTAGGTGATGTATATAATGTTACCATGTTTACTCACACTCCCTAAATATAGAATCGGTGATCTATGAGGGGAAATCTACTATTAGTATTCATAAGTACCACTCTAATTTGAAATAATTTTAATTAAGTATTTCATTTTCTTTATTATACACTAATTTATTTAAAATGAATACCCTTTTTGATATTTGGAAAAATCCTTTTAAACTTCTAGTTTAGCCTGTACTATAGCTTTTTCCGTTTTTTATGTAATACATTAAAACTGCTTTTTCTAATTGAAAATACCTACCTACCATTCTCATTTAACTCTCAATACGGCCCTCATGATTCTTTAAATAACTCTTTACTTTTATTTACCCCCAATCTTTGTCAATAAACAAGATCATGTTAATATATTTTCTTTAATCAAATGCAAATTCCTCCTTTTACATTAAAAACCATTCTTTTAGCACATATATTTCCAAAAATAAAAACAATTCAAAAATCAGCTATTTAGATATTCATTTTAATGCAAAATATGCACAATAAGAAAAGACAGTTTGCAAACGTTCCGGTTGTTTTCTGCTGGGACACTTTTTGACAAATTAAAAAGGGCCAGTGAAACAACCGGCCCTTTTACTCAAATTTGCACCTCTTTAAAAATATCCGTTTCCTGACCTGCATTCAAGCTTAGTACATCCTCTACATCTTGATAAGATTTCCCATAAAGATCATCATCTTTGTAAGTATGGATTTCAGAATAAATCTCTTTCATGAAATCAAATACGTCTTCTTCATCAACAGATGGAGATGCGGGCCAATATAAGATTTCCATAGGCGTATCCTCCTTGGTGGCAAGCGATTTTCTGCTGTAGGAGATCGAAGAGGCATGCCGGAACCCTTCCCTTTTATAAAATTTCAGCCTTTTAAATGTGTCATCATCATTTTCTTGTACTGGTTCTACTTCCAGCAAGATCGTTTTCTGCTTTTTTTGCAATTTTTGAATCAATTTCCTCCCTAGTCCCTGCCCCCTTGATTTCTTTGATACAAAAAGGTAATCAATGAATATAAACTCTTCCCCTTCCACATACAATAAAACATGGTCGGGACCTTCATCTTTTTTATATATTTCCTGCTTATCTTCTAAAAGGACTTCTATATGTTCTTTGGACTTCATCTCTTCAATAGGGAAATACTGGTTTAGCTTTTCGTACCAATTCATAATTTAATCTCCTCATTTGCTAGTTTATACTTTCCAGATTATTTCTTATCCACTACAATGGAACTTGAATAGCTTGAAAATATTAGGAGGGTTTTGATGATCAGTTACTTTTTGGACTTTTTTTTAGTCGCTGCTTGCGTTATTGGCATTACAGCCGTGAATGGCGTTGTGACGAATGGCATCGGCGAAAAATGGTTTGGCGGGAAACGTCACTCTCATATTTTCGATCATTCGAAACGAATTCAGTCAGGGTGGAGTCAAGTTGGCGGGAATAAAAAGCGGTAATTCAGAGAGAATATGGATGACCGGAAGAAACTTCCTAGGTCATCCTTATTTCATGGGGTATAGTCTACTCCCTTTGTATATCGATTTGCTGCATTCCATAATAAGTATTCATCAATACCATTGTCTTTCAATGCTTTTATTTGGGCTTCCACTTCTTCCTTACCATACCTTTGGTAATTCCCCTCTCCTAAATATGAGGCAGTAAAGTCTTGTAACCAAGGTCTTGAAGTAGGTGGTGTTTTTAATTCCTTAAGCTTTCCGTTCTCTAATTTTGCATATTCCTTAACGAGATTATAAGGCTCCAAATCCGGCTTATCGATACCAAAATAAGATGTCCAGTGACTCGGGTAGATCATCGAGGAAATTACATCAACATTTTCAGAGATTTTTGTGAAGTTTTGCCCAATTCCGGGAGCTTCAGGCAATGTAGCTGCATATCCAAAAATATCCACTGATACTTCCACACCATATGGCTCCAGTTGTTCCCTCGCATAACTTACGAAATCAGTCACTGCCTGAACCCTTTTAGCTGTATTACTCACTTTCGCTTCATCATATTCACCTACATCATATTTCAAATCATCTTCTTTATTTTCGAATCCTTCGGGAAAACGGACATAGTCAAATTGAATTTCTTTAAAACCCAACTTTGCCGCTTCAATGGCAATACCGACATTATAATCCCACACCTCTTTTAAGAATGGGTTAACGAAGGCTTCCCCTCGACCATTCTTCCATACCTTTTCTCCATCTAAAAAAGACAATTCAGGTTTCTCTTTGGCCAAATGGGAGTCTTTAAAGACGACTACCCTTGCAATTGGATAAATCTGTTTATCCTCAAATTTTTTCAGCATTGACCTTGGGTTTTTTATGTAGTCTTTACCGATCCCAGCATATGGAGAATCGGGATCTTCGGGTTTATACGTAACGTTCCCCCTGTCATCCTTAATGTCAATGACCATCGCATTCAAATCGGTTTCATCTACATAATTAATAAGTTCATTCAATTTATTGCCGCCAGCTGCAGGACCTGTCACATATATTCCGCGCACAGCATCCGGGTAGTCGAATTTCAACCCCGAATCAAAAACAAAACGCGGTACGCTCACAGGCAATTCTTTATTTTCTAATGCCACCTGCCTGGTTTCATTCATGCCTTGCGCATGAACTGGCTGTTGAATCAGGAATATGCACATACCTGTCATCAACAATTTACACAATGGTTTCATTTTCTCCACCTCATTCGCCATCAGTCATCAATATTCAACAAATATAATAAACCCCTTTCTTTAATACCACAAACAATTCACTTTACTCCTATATATTAAAAATAATTTAAAAAACTGCTTTATAAAGTTTCAGCCTTAAGAATACGATCATAATCCTGTATTCCCTTGTTAGTATCCTTCCCTAAAATGCTCTGCTCATTGTGCTATATGTTAAACGGTTTGATTTTCCTTGAACCCTTCATTTCTTCCATGTCAAAATAAAGAAACGGAAAATCCAATCTATCGGCTTGATTGCCGTTTCGATTATACATTTAATATGAATAAATGCTAAAATACAGTATAGTGGACATTTCGTATTCTCAGAATGGCATCGATACAGGACAAAACGGCCCTCCACAAGATTTAAATGAGCGTTTTTCCCCATCACGGGAGCACGCACATTTCTTTCAAAGAAAGTGGATTCATTTTCTATTTATCCTTACAATAATGAAGAACGAATATCCATTTATCAATAAACGCATTTAGAGGAGTGACTAGCAGTTGAAAAGGATTTTCTCCGGCATTCAGCCATCCGGTTCCGTTACTTTAGGAAATTACATCGGAGCCATGAAACAATTCGTTAACTTACAAAATGAATATGAATGTTTCTTTTGTATTGTTGACCAGCATGCAATTACAGTTCCACAAGATCGCATTAAGTTAAGGAAAAACATTAAAACATTGGCCGCTTTATATTTGGCCATTGGTTTGGATCCTGAAAAGAATACCATCTTCATTCAATCAGAAGTACCTGCGCATGCTCAGGCAGGCTGGATTTTACAAAGTATATCCTATATTGGGGAACTTGAGAGAATGACGCAATTCAAGGACAAATCCGCTGGCAAAGAAGGGGTATCCGCAGCACTGCTTACATACCCGCCGTTAATGGCTGCCGATATTCTCCTTTATAGTACAGATGTGGTTCCTGTCGGGGAGGATCAAAGACAGCATCTTGAATTGACACGCGATTTGGCTGAACGGTTCAATAAAAAGCATAATGACATTTTTAAAATTCCGGAAATCAGCCTCCCTACAGAAGGGGCCCGTATCATGTCCCTTCAGGAACCAACCAAGAAAATGAG
Source organism: Peribacillus sp. NPDC056705 (assembly GCF_043656335.1). Lineage (NCBI taxonomy): Bacteria > Bacillati > Bacillota > Bacilli > Caryophanales > Bacillaceae > Peribacillus > Peribacillus sp. NPDC056705. The sequence continues at coordinate 90,766 of NZ_JBHTYI010000009.1, forward strand.
CAAATCTGATCCTAATAAAAAGGCAACGATTGCCTTATTGGATGATCCGAAGCAAATCGAAAAAAACATCAAAAGCGCAGTTACCGATTCGGAAGGTATTGTCCGTTATGATAAGGAAAACAAAGCGGGTGTTTCCAACCTGATGTCCATATACTCCATCTTCAGTGGAAAATCCTATTCAGAAATTGAAGAGATGTATGAAGGTAAAGGTTATGGTGACTTTAAAAGTGATTTGGCTGAGGTGGTTCTTGGGGAAATCCTACCAATCCAGGAACGCTTTAATGAATTGATCGATTCACCTGAATTGGATGAAATTCTGGACCGCGGTGCAGAAAAGGCGAATATTGAAGCCAATAAAATGATCAGAAAAATGTATAATGGCATGGGACTAGGCAGAAAGAGATAAAAAAAAGACGATCCTCATCGGATCGTCTTTTTTGTTCATAATATCGATGGGCTATCGCCAGCCTCCACTTGCCAAAGCTTTTCAAAAAAAGGCTGCCCCTTCACAAGGTTTTCACAAAGTTGAAGGTGCTTCTCCGACCAGCCTTCCTTCATTTCTTCATATAACTCAAGCCAAGCTATCTGAAAATCCATTTCTTGAATGTTTTCATATTTCTCAGGGGCCCATTCTGTATACCAATAACGGATTTCAGCAGTGTTTTTCGCAGTGAATAATTGGTCCATGGCCATGAATAACAATTGCTTAAGCTGTCTCTCTTTTCTTGTCAGACCGTTCATGAATAAGGGAGACGGCGACAAAATATGATATTCTTTCTCAGATGTAGGTTTTTCAGTAAAGGTGTAATCCATCTCATCATGGTTTTCTATCATGTCATAAACAATTTGTTCCTGCCGGGGAATTATTCTGCTTTTCCTGATCGGAATATGATAACCTATCGTATCAACAGCTAAAATTCCATTTCCATCAGTCACGATAAAACAATAGTCAAGCTGAATTCTTTCATGATTTTTCCTTGCATATGCTTTTTGATAAACATCATTGAGCAATGGCTTAGGTAATTCTGACAAGTCGTTCTCTATGTAGTGGAACAATGTTGAAGACACTTTCAACAAAGGAACTTGATCTAATAGTTCGATCCCGTCATCCTTCCTCCATTCATGAAAATGACAAATATTATAGCCGTTTTCTTCTCCTTCAAACCAGTTAACCCATACATCATGAAGATATAGCATCATTCATCCCTCACTTAAACAAATTTCTGTTTGTCAATCAGTATAGGCAGGAACCATACAATTTATTCCTATTCTAGAAAACAGATTAAGAAAAAAAGAACGTATATATTAACTCTTTTTTGATAAGAATTCTTCAGATTGGATAATAAATGATCTCTTCACAGAGAGTTCAAAATTTTTCACCAGGTAATAACCACTACAGTATCCAAGCATATATGGATATCCTTTCGTCCCAAGCAGAAGTGCATCATGAAGAGGGTCTGTACGTTTTATCTTGTGCTTTTCCTCTAAATGCCTGATCCAAAATTCCCGTAGTTTATCTTCCTGATATAACTTAGTCCAATTCGCTAAAAATTTTGCTCCTAAATATTTTTCCACCGTTCTTTCTGCCAGTCCTTCCATGATCATCGTATCCAGGAGAGTGTAGTCTTTTTGGTCCTTTTTCAAATGATGCAGACGGCAAACATGATGATATTCATGAATCAACAGGGCCTCCATTTCCTTTTCGGCCATCCCCTTGCCGTAAAAAAGGAATAGTTTATCTTTAAATGCCAACCCTGACTTCGTTTCAACTTTTTTATTCCATATTCCTGAAGACATAAGCGGAAAAATATATATGGGAACATCAGGCCCTCCCCAAAGCTTCTTATAAGCTGTAAACAAGCTTTCTGTTTTTTCCCATGCATTATTTTCTTTTAAATCTTCCCATATGAGTTTTGTTTTTTGATTCGGCGAATACATGCCATGCTTTAATAAATGATGATAAATCATGTCCGCATCAAGGATATTGTTGAATGTACTTTTAAGTCTTTCCATCATCCTGACCGGGCGGTTGAATTCCTTCTTCATCCATTCATCGGTTGAAATGACTCCCATTTCCCATACACCCCCGCTTCTTTTGACTATCGTATGATTTCAAGAAGGCGGTTGACACATTTTATATCCCTTGCATTTTCATTTTCCCTTAAAAATAAAAAGAGCAGATCCCAAAAGATCTGCCCTTCCTTCATAACTTATTTATACTTCTTGAAAAGAATGGTTGCGTTATGTCCACCGAATCCAAGTGAATTGCTTATGGCTACATTGATTTCGCCCTTCCTTGCTTGATTCGGAACATAGTCCAAATCACACTCAGGGTCTGGTGTTTCAATATTGATGGTTGGAGGCAAAATGCTGTCCCTTATTGCCTGAATCGTGAATATTGCTTCCACACCGCCAGCTGCCCCTAACATATGGCCTGTCATCGATTTAGTGGAACTTATTGCTAGTTTATTAGCATGGTCGCCAAAGACTTCTTTGACTGCCATCGTTTCGTATTTGTCATTGTATGGCGTACTCGTTCCGTGGGCATTCACATATTGGATGTCTTCCGGATTCAAACCTGCATCCTCAATTGCAATTTTCATTGCTCTTGCCCCGCCTTCTCCACCTGGTGCCGGAGCGGTAATATGGAAGGCATCTCCAGTTGAGCCATAACCAGCTATTTCAGCATAAATCTTGGCTCCTCTATTCAATGCATGTTCAAGATCTTCCAGAACGATAATTCCCGATCCTTCCCCAATTACGAAACCATCACGATTAAGATCAAAAGGACGGCTAGCCGTTTGTGGATCAGGATTGGTCGATAAAGCCGTATTTGCACAGAAACCTGCAACAGACATTTTCGTGATTGGCGCTTCTGCCCCGCCTGTGATCATGACATCGGCATCACCCCGTTGAATGGCTTTAAACGCATCTCCAATTGAATTTGTTCCTGTTGCACAGGCTGTTACCGTACATGAATTGATGCCTTTTGCACCCAGTAAGATAGAAACCTGGCCGGCTGCCATGTCCGGAATCATCATTGGAACGAAAAATGGGCTCACCCGCTTATATCCTCTGTTTAAAAAGTTTTCATGCTGTGTTTCAAGTGTCTCCAGCCCGCCGATACCCGAACCGATCCAGACCCCGACACGTGCAGCATTTTCATCGGTTATTTCCAGCTTGCTATCATTATATGCCATAACGGAAGCGGCAATTGCATAGTGGGTAAAACGGTCCATTTTGCGCGCTTCTTTACGATTTATATATGTCTCTATATCAAATTCCTTGATTTCAGCAGCCACTTTAACGGGGAATTCTTCAGCATTCAAACGAGTTAAAGGTCCTATTCCCGATTTCCCCTCGATTATATTCTTCCATCCAGTTTCTGCATCATTACCAACTGGAGAGATTGCTCCAATACCTGTTACAACTACACGGCGTTTAGTCATTAAAAATGGCTCCTTCCTATTTTTAAAGCACTTACGTTTTGCTTCTTCTTTTATTTACCCCACCTAAGAGCGATCGCTCCCCATGTAAGGCCACCACCAAAACCGACCATGACGATTAAGTCATTGTCCTTGATTCTACCCGCTTCCATTTCTTCCACAAGGGCAATTGGAATGGACGCTGATGAAGTATTTCCATATTTATGAATCGTTTTTGTCATTTTTTCAAGCGGGAGATCCAATCGTTCCCTTGACGCTTCCATGATGCGTATGTTTGCTTGATGCGGGACAAGCAGATCCACATCTTCTTTTGTCAAACCAGCTTTGTCCAATACACCCAGGCTGGATTCCCCCATCTGACGGACAGCAAATTTAAATACTTCACGTCCATTCATTTGAATGAAATCTCCTTCCTGTAATAAGTGCTTCCCACCTGTTCCATCTGCGCCTAATTCAAAGGAAAGGACTCCTTTGCCATCAGATACAGGTCCAAGTACAACTGCACCTGCTCCGTCACCAAAAAGTACAGCAGTGTTACGGTCTTCCCAATTGGTTACTTTCGAAAGTTTTTCAACACCGACAATCAACACATGCTTATATGCACCTGTCTTAATAAATTGCTGTGCCGTGATCATTCCATACATAAAACCAGCACATGCTGCACTTACATCCATTGCAGCTGCCTTCATAGCTCCCAATTTCTCTTGAATCATGCAAGCGACAGAAGGAAACGGCTGATCAGGTGTAACAGTTGCTACAAGAATTAAATCTATCTTTTCAGCAGAAATTTCCGCATTTTTCAATGCAGCTTTTGCGGCTTCATAAGCCATATCTGATGTATCAATATCATCATTTGCAATTCTTCTTTCCTCAATACCCGTCCTAGTCCGGATCCACTCGTCGGAAGTGTCCATAATTTTTTCTAAATCCGCATTTGTAACGATTTTTTCGGGTAAGTAGCGGCCAAGCCCTAATATTCCAGCATTCATCTTGCCATCCCCTTATATTTTAATGAGTTATTATAATCATCTATTATTACCTGGTACTAATTTTATATAAAAAAAGACTTCCTTGCAAGAGTTAACAGTTTGAAAAGCTAAAGAAATCTCTTTCAGAAGTCGGACGAGCGCCTATGCCAAGGGAATTTTAGGACATACATTATAAATAAAGGGAGTATAGGAGGTATTCATTGTGGACATCTTCAATCGCAACCGCGAAAGAAACCCGGATGATCATTTTTCGAATTTGATGTTTGGCAGGAAAGCTGAACCGGAACAAGAAGAGGAATCAAAGGTTGATTACATGCAATTGATGGAGAGCGTTGAAACATTGATGGACATATACAGTCAATACAAACCGACCATCGATAATATCGATCTGAACCCATTGATCGCCAAGTTCTTGAAAAAAGAGTAAAGAATCAAGGCTGCCCTTTAACCGGACAGCCTGCCTTTAATTAACGCTGTGCATCTTGTTTGCCAAGCTCATAAGCTTCTTGCATTACGCTTTTAAAGAGCTCCATGAATGGCTCTGCCATCTCCATTGAGAATGGAATCCCGCTTGCTTCAAGCTTCGCTTTAGCCTCTGGGAAGTATTTCATGGCGATTCCCATAAATTCAAGAGTTTTATCTGAACTCATTCGCGTTTCCCCCCTATCTTTTGAATATTCATCCAATTGATCATTGTGATGCCATATAAAGCTCAATATTATCATAATTCCACAACACCCTTTCGTAAAGGGCGCACATATAAAAACATGAATATCTTTTGAGGAAAATTCCTATCCTTGAACATTATAGTACAAGACATATAGATTAGAGGCAAATATACAGTTTTGCCCTTCCCTAATATCGAAAGCTATCGATTTCATGTTTGGTTATCGCTCTCCAAGTCAGTCTCGCTTTCTCCACTTTTTAAGTAAGTTTATTCGTTTATTATGTTTTCTTTGTAAAGCAATGCCTTCTTCTGGTTCCATTTTGCATTGCACTTCAAATATTGTTCCTTTATTGATTTTAGTTGTTGATTGGGAAGTGAATGAATCCATACTTTCACCAAATATCAACTTGGCACACTTATTCCAATGGTCATCTATACTGCTGCACAATTGGATGTCCCTATCGGAAGAGGAGGTAAGCACTGGTTCCAAAGCGTTAACAAAGTCTGTGATATAGAGAGCATCTCCGGTATATTCGGCAGCAATTGCCGCATTGATATCAGACTGTCCAAGCTGATTGATTCCAGATTCAAAGCTCATGTTTTCCGATTGCCAAGGTCCAAAAATCGTCGGTAAGAATATGATTTTTGCAGAATCTATTTCACGAATCGAGCTTAATATGGACTGAAATATACTGTCATCTTTTTCAATGGGCATGAAAAGAACGAAATTTGGCATTTCATCCTTGCCATTTTTGAATTTCTCAATGAAGGAAACTATTTCGCCTATCAGAAAATCGATTTTGTCCAATTTTCCACTTTGAATATCGTAAAGAGATATGAACACCGTGTCCTGCTGTGAAATATCCAATAATTTAAGTTTATTAATCGGGAAGTATATATAATTTGAATTCCTGCCTATTTCAAGTTCCTTTTCTTCCATAATATACTGACTTGCTTCGGAATCAGCCCAATCGATTCCGATTACTTCTTTACCTTGGTTCAAAAAATATTGAGTCACATAGAATCCTACAAATCGATAAGTGCCAATGACAATGTTCGTTTGCATAAATACAGCCTCCTCTTATGCCATCAAGCCCACTTTACCCGGCACGTCTAGTTTTTTTAGATGCTGTATCGTATGCAAACTATTGTAAAAATATATCACTTCTCATAAAATCTCTTCATTCTCATTGAAAAACTTTTGTATTTGATAAGGAATTTTATAACGTTTTTCGGGCAATATATACGTCAGTTGCAAATCTTCTTTCCTAGCCAGCTGGATTTGCCGATAAAGGGAGGCTTGCTCTTTCCGTAAGCTTCCAAAAACCTGAATCACTTTCATGGGGATATTCTTTGCGATAACTGAATCCTCAGTGTCCAGGATATGCTGTTCACATTCTGCCGGATCGAGCTCATATGCAGCAGCAACCTCTGACAGCCACTTTTTATAGAAGAACTTGTTTTCCTTTTCTTTCTCAAGTTGTGCTTTCAAAGAAAAAACCGGATCAATCAATACAACAGACCGAATTTTACTTCCAAGTTCATTCATTAGCTTTAGGGCAAGTAGTGCGCCTGTCCCCTCTGCCAATATATGAACCCTTTGATTGACTATTTCTTTTTTCATGAAAAGAATATATAGGTTAAGGGAAAGGTCCAGTGCTTTAGGACTGCCCCAGTTGGCTCCGTGAAAATTGGATGAAAATAGCGTGTATCCGTATTCCTTTAAATATTCCAATATTTGCAGCCTGCCAGGATGCTGCAACCAAAAGCTGCTGTCTTTTTCGACAAAATGACTACGGTCTCCAATTACCATTACGGAAAAACCACTGGGCCGCTCTGGATAATAGATGATATTCCATTGGTCATCAATTTGAAAAGTTCGCTGTTCCATCGTTCAAACTCCTTTAAGGAATATTACTACTATATTAATTTATGAAGAAATATAGAAAGGGTAAGTGGAAACACCTAACTTTTTATCCTAAATTAACCAAGCATGGACGATTTTTGTTTTTATTTTCCTCTTTGAGTTCCCATTTGAAGTTTGGAACCAACTTGTCTGCCGGAAAAAGTTCTCTTATGATTTAATGTATTGGATTATTTAAAGGTTATTATTAAAAACACGTTTTAACTGTATATTAATTATGGTAAGATAAAAATGAATGTAGTGGAATGAGGTGAAATTCGATGCGTTATGCTTGGGCAATTTTTTGGGTATTCTTATTAATGCATATGACTGTATATGTTGTTTCTTCCATGATCGGAGTTTCATACGATGCTGCGCAGGGAACGATTTTAGGATTAGCTGCTGCTATCCTGATTTGTATCGTCCCTGCTATCTTGCCTGCCGGGCCAGCTAAAGACTCTCATCAACATTAAGAAGCAAAAAAGGACATCCTTTTTAGGATGTCCTTTTTGTTATACCGTACTCTGCTTATGTGTAAACTACATTTCATCGTTTTTATATAAGGACCAATTCATCATGATCATGATCAATCGTGATTCCTTCTTTAAGCTCAACATTACCAGCTATGATTTTACGGGCGATTTTCGTTTCCAGATGCTTTTGGATGAACCGCTTCAGCGGTCTTGCTCCATATACTGGGTCATATCCCTGGTCCGCAATGAATTCCTTTGCCGCTTCTGTGACGTTCAGGACTATATTTTGTTCAGTTAACCTTACCTGTAATTGATGAACCATTTTATCCACGATTTCAACGATTTCTTGTTTCGTCAGAGGTTTGAATAAAACAATGTCATCAACGCGATTTAAAAATTCGGGACGGAAATGGCCTCTTAATTCTTTAAAGACCTGATCTTTTATTTCTTCTTCAATGCCACCATCCTCCCGGTTGGACTGCAATAAGAAATGGGAACCGATATTGGAAGTCATGATGATCACCGTATTTTTACAGTTGATTGTTCTGCCTTGGGAGTCTGTTATCCTTCCATCATCCAACATCTGCAGCAAAATATTGAAGACTTCCGGATGTGCCTTTTCAATTTCATCTAATAATATGACTGAGTATGGGTTTCTCCTGACAGCCTCAGTAAGTTGGCCCCCTTCCTCAAATCCAACATATCCAGGAGGTGCACCAACAAGGCGGGACACGGAATGTTTCTCCATATATTCCGACATATCGATTCGAATCATATGTTCCTCACTATCGAATAACGTTTCTGCCAAAGCTTTTACCAATTCGGTTTTACCGACACCAGTCGGCCCAAGAAAAATGAATGAACCGATTGGTCTATTTGGATCTTTAATTCCCGCCCTTGCTCTTAAAACGGCATCGGATACGAGTTCCACCGCTTCTCCTTGACCTATTACGCGTTCATGCAGGATATCAGATAGGCGAAGCAGCTTCTCCCTTTCGCTTTCCACTAACTTGCTTATCGGAATCCCGGTCCACCTTGCAACAATCGAGGCAATTTCCTCCTCCGTTACTTCCTGGCGAAGCAATCGTGATTCCTGTTTTTCCTTTTCCAATTCGTCTTCCATGGTTTCCAATTCTTTTTGAAGCTGCGGAATCCTTCCATGCCGAAGTTCAGCTGCCCGGTTAAGGTCATAGTCATTCTCTGCCTGTTCCAGTTCATGACGCAGTTTCTCAAGCTCTTCACGTTTATCCTGCACCTTCTGAAGTGCTGATTTCTCCATTTGCCATTTTGATTTCATGCTATTCGCTTGATCCTGAAGTTCTGATAGTTCTTTTTGAAGTACTTCCAGCCTTGCCTTGCTTTGAGGGTCCTCCTCATTTTTCAGGGCCGCTTCTTCAATTTCAAGTTGCATGACTTTTCTCGTGATTTCATCCAGCTCGGATGGCATTGAATCGATTTCCATTCGGATCATCGCACATGCTTCATCCACAAGATCTATCGCTTTATCCGGTAAAAACCGCTCCGTTATATATCGGTTCGAAAGGACAGAAGCCGCAACGATTGCCCGATCATGTATCCTGACGCCATGGTGAATTTCAAACCGTTCCTTTAATCCCCGCAAAATTGAAATCGTATCTTCCACATCCGGTTCAGGAACCAGAACCTGTTGGAAACGGCGTTCCAGAGCCGGGTCCTTTTCAATATATTGCCGATATTCATCAAGAGTCGTTGCACCGATACAATGCAGCTCACCGCGCGCAAGCATCGGCTTTAACATATTTCCGGCATCAAGTGCGCCATCCGTTCTTCCTGCACCGACAATTGTGTGTAATTCATCAATGAATAAAAGAATTTTACCGTCACTCTTCTTGATCTCGCTCAACACCGCTTTTAGCCGTTCCTCAAACTCACCGCGGAATTTGGCCCCTGCGACAAGTGCACTCATATCTAGTGAAAAAACGGTCTTATCCTTTAAACCTTCCGGCACATCCTTCCTGACGATCCTTTGTGCCAACCCCTCGACAATTGCTGTTTTACCTACTCCAGGTTCTCCTATTAATACAGGATTATTTTTCGTTTTACGTGAAAGGATCCGGATGACGTTACGGATTTCCGTATCTCGGCCGATTACTGGATCTACCTTCCCCGACTTAACCTCAGCAACGAGATCTCTGCCGTATTTTTTCAGTACTTCATAAGTGCTTTCAGGATTTTGACTAGTCACTCGCTGATTCCCCCTTATATCGTTTATAACCCGTTTTGCTTTGTCATAATCAATTCCATATGATGAAAAAAGCCTGTTTACATTCGTTTTATTGACCTGCAACGACGCAAGCAGTATATGTTCGACAGATAAATATTCATCCTCCCACATTTGCATTTCCTTTTCGGCAGCCGTCAAAATTTGCTGTAGGGAGGTTGACATGTAAACCTGGGAAACACTCCCGCTCACTTCCGGTAATCGATCCAGTTCCTTATTTAGCTCTATATCAAATAGATTCATCGGTTGACCAGATTCCGATAGAATCCTGATTAATAAACTTTCATCCTGTTCCATTAAGGCCTTTAATAAATGCAGCTCCGTCAACTCGGGATTCCCTCTATCTTTGGCTAGTTCCTGGCCGCCAATGAACGCCTGTTGGGTTCTCTCCGTCATATTGTTAATATCCATTTTTATAAACCTCCCATTCATCTATATCATGAACGAATCACCACTCGGTTTGACCAACTTTGACCTTTATATTTTCATTATACTTCTAATTTTCCCCATGTAAAGGAAAGTTATAAAAAAGGCAGGAGGTATGGAGGATTAACGGAAAAAACCTTTCTTCAAATTGAAGAAAGGCAGACCTATTTGTAAAATGTATAAACTCCCTGATTTGGATGTAACAAAATGGCTTATGCTTTTACGGCCGTTTTATTATAACCATGGAATTCATCGACGAATTGGAAATCTTTATCCGTGCGTCCTGCAAGGATCGTATCTCTGAGCAGGATGCCTGCATCGGTCGTATTGTGGATGATTTCCCCCCACATTCTTGCACTCGTTTGAACATTAGCTGTACGTGGAATACGTTCCTCTTGATATTCCAAAAATGCCCGTTCAATGTCATTCCCATGCATATGAAGCATATCTGACAAATAAGCTGCATCTTCTAAAGCCTGGCAAGCCCCTTGTGCCAAGTATTGAAGCATCGGATGTGCCGCATCGCCCGTAAGCGTAACCCTTCCTTTAGTCCAATTATCAATTGGTAACCGGTCATACATCGGCCAGCGGCGTTGCCTTTGAATGAATGAAATCGCATTCTGAACAAGTTCACATGTTCCGGCAAATACACTGTCCATTTCTTCCGGGGTTCCCCATTGATCAGTTTTTTCATTTTCTTCCGTGTATTGAGAACTTTTGAACACCACTACTTGGTTGTAAAGTTCCCCCCTTCTAACCGGGTATTGAACAAGATGAAGGTTTGGCCCAATCCACATATATACATCATCTAAATCTCCATGGCTTGTAACCTCTTCCATCGGAATCGCTCCCCTGTATGCAACATATTGAGAGCAGATCGGTTGATCTTCCACAAAAAGTTTCCGTGCCTTGGACCATAATCCATCGGCTCCAATGACAGCAGTTCCTGAATGTTTAGACCCGTTAGAAGCAGTAACCGTAACTTCACCTTCATTTTCTACTGTTTCAATAATGGTTTGATTCGTAACCAGTTCAATATACGGGTTATTTTCACAGGCTTCAGCCAGTACTTTATGCAAATCGGAACGATGCAAGACAACATACGGCGCTCCATATCTTTCTTTATAAACATCACCTAAATCCAAAGCGGAAAGCTCTTTGCCGGAAAAGGCATCCATCAGCACCAACCTTTTTGGAAATACTGCAATTTCATTGATTTTATCCATGACGCCTAAACGCTGCAATACATTGGTGGCATTTGCTGCAAGCTGAATCCCTGCACCAATTTCCCCAAATTCAGGAGCTTGTTCAAGGACCTTTACATACTGTTTAGTTTCTGCGATTCCTAAAGCAGTTGCCAATCCGCCAATTCCCCCACCGATAACTATGAATGGTTTTTTTTCTGTGCTCATCATCAATTCCCCCTATATTAGTTGCTGTTAGCCAATGTTGCGGACCAATGCCACAGTAAGCGTTTTCATTCGGCTGGCATTCCATATATTCATAAGGAGCAAGCTGAAGTTCCAAACAGATTACTTTTAAACCAAAACAGGCTTGAATTCACTTTCAACCTTTTGGTAACCATTGTTTGCGTCTAATGCCTGTTGCTGTTCCAAATCGAATCTCTCCATTATTGGTAGGTCGTTTACCGAGAATAAGTAAGAATCCGCTTCTGCAACGTGCTCATGCCATGCCCAATTCGGAACGACGAAATAATCTCCCTTGGTCCAATCAAAACGCACTCCATTAATAACTGTATAGCCTGATCCTTGGTGCACTTGATAAATTGTGGAATGGGTATGGCGATGTGCCTTTGTATGGAAACCCTTAGGAAGTTTCTGCATCCATGCCCCCATCGTCGGATTGGCAGTTTGGCCATTTGATGGATTGATATATTCCACGGCGAAACCTTCATATGGGTCCGGCTCGAAATTCATTAATCCTTCTATCGCTGCTTTTGTGCCTTTCCACTTGTAATTGGCAAGCGGTGCCACTTGTGAATAACGGTCGGATACTGGACGGACCATTCCGCCTTGATAACGGAGCTCTGAAAAATTATCCGGACGTTTAGGCGTTTCAATCCGATCTGGATATGGTTCAAAGAAAGTGCCACCTATGGAATAGATGGTTGGGATATCAAGGGCATCCATCCAAATCATTGGTTTTTCGCCAACATGTCCATGACCATGCCATAGGTTTTTAGGCGTGATCAAGAAATCTCCTTCTTCCATGAATATCCTTTCTCCCTGCACGATGGAGTAGGCACCTTCACCATTCGTAATGAAACGAAGTGCACTTTGGGAGTGACGGTGAGAAGGTGCCACTTCACCTGGCAATAATAGCTGAACTGCTGCATAAAGCGTTTGTGTCGTCGAAGCCCATCCCCAAGGCTGGCGATAAGTGAGGCCAGGGTTTTGAAAATAAATGGCCCTGCGCTCCCCTCCCCGGTCAGGTGTGAAGATTTCAGCCGCTTCCATCAATTTTTTTGTCAAAAGCTCTTCTTTCCATAAATAAGCATGTGCATGAGGTTTAGGTTCATGGTCCATCAAAGCGGGAATGGCTTCCCACAGTGGCCCAAGGTTATACTGCTGAATATCCTTTGTAAAATCTTTTACGATTGAACTGTCCATGTATTCTGATTTTTCAGCCATATTTATCCCTGCTTTCTTTTTTATCTTTCCTCACTGGATTTTAGAAAGATTTCGCTTAATTTGATCATAGTGTCCTGAAACATGCTCATCGATGAAGTGATCGACAATATAAGAAACTGGTTTGTTTCCGAATTTAGCGAAATTCCGGTGTGGCGATTCTTTGGATAGTGTTTCTTCATCAAGATCCCCGAGACTGCTCTCCACTTTATATTTAAGCTCCTCCACTTGCTTCATGACATCATCAACAGCGATTTTGTCAATATCGGTAACTGCTGCCAATCGGGCTGGATCTTGCAATCCACGCCCCCATTTGGCTCCAGGCATCGCTATTACAGTTTCCACTTCACCTAACCAATAAGGAATGGCCTCAGCTAAATGGGAAAGTATCTGCATGATTGACCATTCATCATCTGCCGGCTTAAATCTGATCGTTTCTTCCGGTAGGTTTGTCACTGTCTCAAGAATGTGGTCGATTGATTGTTGAACCGATTGAATTGATGTCCCGATTTCCTGATAAGCCATTTTATTTTCCCTCCCCGACACGTCGCACACGGTTTTCAAGATAACCTATTTTGTCGATTTCGATTTTGACAACATCACCATCTTTTAAGAACACTTGTGGGTCACGGGCTACTCCTACCCCACCAGGTGTTCCTGTGAGTACGATGTCACCTGGTTCAAGAGTCATTAAATTCGATAAAAATTCAACTAAATACTTCACATCGAATACGAAGTTGGCTGTATTCGTTTTTTGGCGTTCTTCACCATTTACCGTTAATCGGACATTTAAGCCAGATGGATCGGATAGTTCATCGGAAGTGACTAACCAAGGCCCCATCGGAGCACTTCCTTCAACCGTTTTCCCTTGAAGCCACTCAAGTGTACGCCGTTGGATATCGCGGTATGTTACATCATTCGCAATTGTATAACCAGCCACATAATCAAGAGCATCTTCTTTAGATACATTACGTGCCCTTTGTCCGACTACAAAAGCGAATTCCGCTTCATAATCCAGTTGTTCAGAGATTGGGAAGAACGGTATATCATCCTGGGGACCAATTACTGTATTAGCGAACTTTGCGAATACCACAGGGAACGGCGGCAGTTCACGACCCATTTCAGCAATGTGCTCACGGTAGTTATGTCCTACACAAATAATTTTGCCTGGCTTTTGGACAGGTGCCTCAAGCTTTATATTTTCAATTTCATGCACCAATTTATGTCTGAAGGAATCACGATTGTTCAATGCGTAATCCGCTGCCTTTTTCGCGATGGAAAGGCTTTCATTCCCTCCCTGTAAAAACGCCTCCATTGTTGCAGGGACATACGCTTCAGCGATTTGTTCACTGCGAAGTTTCCCTTCGCTTTCAAGTAGAGCTTGATAGGCATAGTTCAAGTCAACTATTACATTATTCGGGTAAATTGCACCAATACGTTTATATCCTTGACTGCTGAATGTTACTAGTTTCATATTTCATTCTCCTTTATTTCATCTAGATTTTTTTAAAAACCAATCTTTGATGCCACTATCCTATTCTGCTGGATTCACTTCACAAACTATCCTATTCTGCTGGATTCACTTCACAAACCAGCATTTGGATGGCTATACACTCATCACTTTCACTTATAGATAACTTTGTTCACTATTTATATAAATAGTAACTTAATTTTCGGAATATTGTCAAGGAAGTATTGCGAATTTTTGTGCAAAAGTTATCATCTACACCATTATGAGTACTTCGGGATCAGCTGAATTTTTTTATTTAAAAGGAAAGTATATTGATAGCTTCAAGCAGACGGCGGTTTTTCGTGTTAAATTCCATTTATATTTTACAGATTCTGATATACTAGACCTAAATTAAAACAGATTAGGGAGATTGACTTATGGAAATCGTAAAATCCGGTTCGACGATTCAATCATTACAAATAGGGATGAGCATCATAGATTTACTTGCTTCCCAAAGGACTCCTTTAAGATTCTCTGATATTCAAGAATTAACGGAAATAACGAAAAGTAACCTCTATAAGTATTTGAATACTTTGACTCAGCTTGAGTTGCTATATCGCGATAAGACAACCGGTATGTATCACCTTGGGAGCAAACTGATTCAATACGGCATGGCAGCAATAGGAAATGAGGATGTCACGAGCAGAATAACTCCTTACTTACAGGAAATCAGTCACCATACTTCTTGCACAGTCCTTTTTTCCGTTTGGACATACGATGGACCAATCACGGCGAAAATTTGGAATTCCAACCAAAACTTAAACATCGGGGCACAGTTAGGTACACGTCTTCCCCCATCATCCTCATCCGGAAAGGTATTCACTGTTTTTCAGGATCCTTCCTTGACAGCCGAATGGATTGAAAAAGATCGTAATGTTACAGGCTCTTTCCTTAAAGAAACGGATGAATATCATGAAATTCGGAAATACAAAATAGCTTTTGCCAAAGAGCCTCTTGTACCTTCTGTTTCCTCCATGTCCATTCCGGTTTTTAATTATAATTCAGAATTGTTGGGAGCGATCACTGCCGTTGGGTTCACCGAAAGCATTCCAGATCATTATGAAGATCCCTTAAGCGACTATTTAAGAAAGAGCTGTTTGGAAATCTCGAAAATATTCGGTTATTCCTTTGAATAGAAAAAGCAGGAAAAAGGATGGCGATCATTCCTTTTTCCTGCTTTTAGATGTTTCATGGCTTCCGCTTATATGTCCAAATCCGGTTATGATTGGATGTTTCAGGAAAAGAATCCCCTGCATCAAGCTTTACCATTTTCGGATTCACTACCGTGCTGCCCGTTTCACCGATTTCTACGTAGGTCCCATTATTAGGTGCCTTCTGACCTGGCTTAAATTGGCGATTTTGCCCCATAGATTTCACCCCTTTTACATGCTTTCCCCGTTATTATTACCAGTATCCTTACATTCATGTCAGAAAAATTAAGAACATACAGGAAAGCGGCTTGAATCAAAAAGTGCCTGCTCAGGGAGCAGGCGTTTTTTTGTTATGACATTAAATCCACCAGAACCGCCTTTTGGGCATGCAGACGATTTCCAGCTTGGTGGAAAACGACGGAATTAGGTCCATCGATGACTTCAGCCGTTACCTCTTCTTCCCTGTGCGCAGGCAGGCAATGCATGAATAAATAATCCTCTTTAGCAAGTTTTACAAGTTCACCATTGATTTGGTAATCTTTAAAAGCTTCTAAGCGGATACTATTCTCGATTTCCTGCCCCATGGAGGTCCATACATCGGAATAGACGATATCCGCATCTTTTATGGCTTCCGATGCTGAGGTTGTCACCACAATTTCACTGCCAGTCTCTTCTGCCACTTTTTGGGCATAGGCGACGACCTTTTCATCAGGTTTGTAGGCCTCAGGACACCCGATGGAAAAATCCATTCCCATTTTTGCACAGCCTACCATCAATGAATTGGCAACATTATTGCCATCACCGATATAACTCATCTTCAAGCCTTTTAGCTGCCCTTTTATCTCGATGATCGTCAAGAAGTCAGCAAGCACCTGACAAGGATGTGCAAGATCTGTTAACCCATTTATGACTGGGATAGATGCATTTTCTGACAATTCCAGAATCTTTTCATGCTCGAAGGTACGAATCATGATGCCATCAATGTATTCAGAAAGGACCTTTGCGGTATCGGAAATGGTTTCACCACGTCCAATTTGCAAGTCATTTCCACTTAGGAACAACGCGTGACCGCCAAGCTGCATCATGCCTACCTCAAAAGAAACACGGGTACGGGTAGACGATTTTTCAAAGATCATCCCCAGCGTTTTCCCTTTTAAAGGCGTATAATCTTCACCAGCTCGCATTTTGCCTTTAATGGTCTGCGCCAGTTTTAACAAATCTGCAATTGCCGTTGGTGCAGACTCTTTCATGGTCAAAAAATCTTTTCCATTTAAAATCTTCGCTTGTGTCGGTGCAGTCATTGAACTCATACGTGTGACACTCCTTTCGAATATGGTACAAGCCATTCCTGTAGCGAGGTAACCCCTGGATCAGCACGTTCTGCCGATTTTAGATAGGCTTTGAAAGTCTCTTCTTCCGTAAATGCAAGCAGTCGGTATTTCGCTGCAAGTAACCTTAGCTTCTTATCTTCTTCCGTTGTTCCATATGCCAAGACGACCGCCGCATTTCCTTCATTTAACCATTTATCAAATTCTGAATTCCCCAATGTCAAACCTGCTTCTTTGATTTGCACTAACAACTCTTCACTTAATTGGACCGATTCTGATTGATAAACTCCTGTAGTATGTTTAGATTTTTGAGCATGGAATACTTTTGTCAACGCTTCATTTACCGTTTCTCCAATGGCGATTCCTTCACCTGTTGATTTCATTTCCGGACCTACCTTCGAATCAAGTCCGCTTAGTGCAAATGTAGAGAATACCGGATATTTGACGACAGCATATGGAATTTCTTCCATTAAACCCGTTTTATCGAACACATTCGACAATGAATATTTCCCGAGCAATATTTTTGTCGCTATTTGCACCAAGGATACATCGGTCACTTTACTGATGATTGGAATTGTCCGGCTGGCGCGAGGATTCACTTCCAATACATATACACTATTTCCCTCTATCACAAATTGGATGTTCATGAGTCCTTTATATCCAAGTTCCTTGACTAGTTTTTTAGCATAAAGGGTCATTTTATCTTTGATATCATCCGTCAAGGATTGAGCTGGCAATAATGCCATGCTATCCCCTGAATGGACGCCTGCTTTCTCTATATGTTCAGCAATGATGGGAATGTATACATCGTTTCCATCCGCAATCAAATCGATTTCGGCTTCCTTCCCTGGAATATAGGAATCGATCAGCACGGGATATACAAGTGCCGATCCATTTGAGATTCTATTCAATAAGCTTTCCTTGGAGCGGATGATTTCCATTCCCTGGCCGCCAATTACATAGGATGGGCGTAAGAGCACTGGAAAACCGATTGCCTCTGCACTGGCAATTAATTGTCCTTCACCATTAGCCATTGAACCAGGTACATGGGGGATATCAAGTTTTTGAAGAAGCTGATAAAAACGATCACGGTCTTCCAATTGATCAAGTGTATCGAATGTAGTCCCCAACAAATTGACACCGTATTCTTCCAGGCCTTTTGCCAGGTTTATCGCAGTCTGCCCACCGAATTGGACGATAACATCTTCAATATCTTCCGCTTCTATTACATTCAGAACATATTCAAGAATTAAAGGTTCGAAATATAGGCGGTCTGCCGTCGCAAAATCCGTGCTGACCGTTTCCGGGTTATTATTGATCATGATCGTTTCGACATTTTCATCCTGGAGTGCATAAACACCGTGAACCGAACAGTAATCAAATTCTATTCCCTGTCCGATGCGGATCGGGCCGCTGCCAATCATCAACACTTTCTTTTTAGCCGTTTTTTTCTGTTCGTTCTCACCAAAATAGGTGGAATAATGATAGTTCGTATGTGATTCGAACTCGGCTGCACATGTATCAACCGTTTTGTATACAGCAGTTACGCCCAGTGATTTCCGATGTGCTCTCACTTCCATTTCATTTACTTTCCATACAGAAGCAAGATAGCGATCTGAAAAGCCTTTTTCCTTGTAGGATTGAAGTTCTTCCCTTGTTACCAGATCGATTTCCTTAGCTTCAATTTCCAATTCGTTTTGGATCAATGTAGCAAAGGATTTAAGGAAGAAATAATCTATGGCTGTCGCTTCATGGATTTCTTCAATCGTCACGCCTTTTCTAAGCATTTCAAAAATGACAAAGATTCGTTCATCAGATTTTTCGGCAAGCTTTCCCCAAAGTTCAGGAACCGTTTTATTTTTCAGCGATGATAGCTGCAGCCCAATCGTTTTCAATTCCAAAGAATCGACGGCCTTTTGGACTCCCCCCTCAAAGCTGCGGTGTAAAGCCATCACTTCACCAGTCGCCTTCATCTGTGTTCCCAATTTGCGGTTTGCGCTCGTGAATTTATCGAATGGCCACCTCGGGAACTTCACAGCTACATAGTCAAGAGCAGGTTCGAAACTTGAATAAGTGCTTTTCGTTACTGGATTGATGAGCTCCGATAAATTGTAGCCGACAGCGAGCTTGGCAGCTATGCGGGCTATGGGATAACCTGTTGCTTTGGAAGCTAGTGCCGATGAACGGCTGACGCGCGGGTTTACTTCTATTAAATAATATTGCTTGCTATTCGGATCAAGTGCAAATTGAATGTTACAGCCGCCAATGATACCTAAAGCAGAAATGATTTTAATGGAAGCGGCACGCAGCATCTGAAACTCATCGTCCGATAAAGTCTGTGATGGTGCCACGACGATCGAATCACCTGTATGAATCCCAACCGGATCGATATTTTCCATATTACAGATGGTGATGCACGTATTGTTGCCATCTCGCATAACTTCATATTCTACTTCCTTATAACCAGCTATGCTTCTTTCAATCAAGCATTGTGTTATCGGGCTTTCTTGCAGCCCGCCCCGTACAAGTTCCTTAAAGGTGTCAAGTGAATCAGCAATTCCACCGCCAGTTCCGCCAAGTGTATAAGCGGGACGAACGATAATGGGGAAACCGATTTTGTCGGCAAATGCCAACGCTTCTTCAAGTGTATGAACAATTGTACTATCGGGAACAGGTTCACCTATTTCAAACATCAACTCACGGAACAGTTCACGATCCTCCCCTTTTTTGATCGAGTCGATCGGAGTTCCCAATAATTTGACTTTATATTTTTCAAGTACTCCGGCATCATCCAATTGATAAGCAAGATTCAATCCTGTTTGACCGCCTAATGTAGCGAGCAGGCCATCCGGCTTTTCCTTGGAAATGATCTTTTCCAAAACATCAACCGTTAAAGGTTCGAAATAGACAGCATCCGCATTCATATCATCAGTCATGATCGTTGCAGGATTGTTGTTGACCAGTATGACTTTATATCCTTCTTCCTTTAAAGCAAGGCAGGCCTGTGTACCTGCATAATCGAATTCGGCGGCCTGCCCGATGACAATCGGCCCCGAACCAATCACTAAAATGGTCTGTATCGTGTCGTCCTTAGGCATAAGCTTTTTCTCTCCCGCTATAATCATTTATCATTTGTAAAAAATCGTTGAATAGTAATGAACTCTCGATAGGTCCTGGATTTGCCTCTGGGTGGTATTGGGTAGTGAAGATTGGCAAGTCTTCATGCATGAGACCCTCAACCGTGTTATCATTCACGTTTCTGAATCTCACTTGCAGCGATGTTCCTTGTAAGCTCGGTTCATCAACCTCATAACTATGATTCTGCGAACTCATATACACCTTTTTCGTTTTCAAATCGACCACGGGCTGATTCGCACCGCGATGTCCAAACAGCATTTTCTTTGTATTTCCGCCTAGGGCAAGGGCCGTTAATTGATGACCGAGGCAAATGCCCATCGTTGGAAAATTCGTAATGATCTTTTTAATGTTTCCTAAAAGGTATTCAAGCTGTTTTGGATCCCCAGGCCCATTTGAAAGCAAAATTCCATCTGGCTTCAAGTCCTTTATTTGTTCGAATTCAGTATCGAATGGTACGACAGAGACTCGGCAGCCTTGCTCGACCAATGAGTCCAATATGGATTTTTTATAGCCGAAATCCATCATTACCACATGCTTGTCGCCTTCCCCAAAGCACTCGACAACCTTTGTGGATACCTCAGCAACGTGGGCTGATAAACCATTTAGTCCGGGTAAGACAGTGTATTTTTCTTCCGCTGTGATGACTGCCTGCATGGAACCTTCCTGTCTTATATTCTTAACGACCGCTCTTGTGTCAACATGGCTTAAAAGAGGAATGTTCCACTTGTCTAAATATTCACCAAGTGAATATTTAGCTTGATAATGGGAATGGCTCATATTCCCTTCATATACAATCACACCGGCAACATGCGGCTTCTTACTTTCAAAATCATGTTCATTGATTCCATAATTTCCGATCAGTGGGTATGTGAAGATGACAATCTGGTCCTTATATGAAGGATCTGTCAACACTTCTTGATATCCGGTCATTCCTGTGAAAAAGACAATCTCTCCAGTGATTGTTTTTTCAGTCGATTGAGTCAGCAGTTCCCCTTCAAAGACGGAACCATTCTCTAAATATAGATAGCTTTTCATGATTTCCACCTCTTTAGATGATGTATATTTATATATACGATAGCATAATTATTCATTTCATTCCATAAAAATTCAATAAATTTAGATAGTTTGTTTTATTGCCAATACTTTTTTAATTTTTTTTATCGCCATATCGATCTCCGATTCGGTAACTGTCAGGGATGGGAGTAAACGAATCACTTTAGGACCTGCGCTCAAGACAAGTAAGCCCTCTTCTTGCAGTTCCATTAAAAACACCTGGACATCTTGTTTACATTCAATTCCGACCATCATCCCCAGACCGCGAATCTCTTTCACTTCTTCCATGTCCTTCAATGCTTTTGCCAATTCGCTTTCAAGGTATTCGGCCTTTTTAACGGTTTCTTTTAAAAACCCTGATTGGAAAATTTCCTTTAACACGGCTTCGGCTGCCGAGACACTAACGGGATTACCTCCAAAAGTGGATCCATGACTTCCAGGGTTAAAGAACTCAGATAGCGCTTCCTTCCCAATCATCGCCCCGATTGGCAAGCCATTTCCCAGCCCCTTTGCTGTAGTGATGATGTCCGGTTGGATATTGAAATGCTGGAATGCAAATGGTTTGCCTGTACGTCCTATTCCAGTCTGAATTTCATCTATGATAAGGAGAGCTCCGTGTTTTTGACATTGTTTTTGAATTGTGTCCAGATATGATTGCTGTACAACATGGATGCCGCCTTCTCCTTGAACAATTTCAATCATGACAGCTGCCGTATTTTCATCGATGGCTGCAGTCATGGCGTCATTATCATTAAATGGAACATAGTCGAACGAAGCTAGCATCGGTCCGAAACCAGTCTTGATTTTTTCCTGCCCCGTTGCAGCCATCGTTGCAAACGTACGGCCATGGAAAGACTGCTGACATGTGACAATTTTGCTTTTCCCGGTAGCTTTACGTGCTAGTTTGATAGCTGCCTCATTCGCCTCGGCACCGCTGTTGGCAAAGAACACCTGACTTAAATCAGAGGCATCAGCCAGCATTTTTGCCGTCCGTTCCTGTAGGGAACTTTGAAACATGTTCGATACATGCCAATATTTATTAAGCTGTTCCGTGACGGCCGATTTTACCAACTCATGACAATGTCCAAGATTCAAAACCCCGATTCCGGATGTGAAATCCAGATACTCTTTACCTGCTATACTCGTAATCTTCAATCCTGACGCTGTTGTTGGCTCAATGTTCCACCTTGCATATGTTGGAAATATATTACTCATTGAAATACCCCTTCTTCCTGAAGAAATTTCGTACCGATGAATTGTCCGCCTTGATAAAAATGATCTTTCCCACTAACGATCATCACTTCTTCAATCCCTTTATTCAACACCGACAACGCTGTAGTGACTTTCGGGATCATTCCCCCATGGATGCTTCCATCCTTTATTAAATTCTTCGTTTCCGTTTCTTTCAATCTCTCAATGATCTGCCCATTTTTCAAGACCCCTTTAACATCGGTCACAAATAAACACATATCGGCCGATAGTGCCTTCGCTACAGATCCTGCAGCCATATCCGCATTTACATTTAATTTAGTGCCTTCTTCGGTTGTTGAAATGGGCGTCAATACCGGACAATAACCTTTTTCGAATAGAAGTCCGAATAATTCCGTATTGACTCGTTGTATTTCACCAACAGCTCCAAGTTTCTTTTCATCGATATAATCACCTGTAAGAATTCCACCGTCAGAGCCATTTAAACCAATTGCCTTGATGCCGTGGGATTCCAATTTATGAACGAGGCTGCGGTTCGATTTGCCTGCCAGCATAAGTTCCACAATTCCCAGCACTTCTGTGGTCGTTTTTCTTAATCCATCTTCAAATACTGGATCAATTTCAAATTTTTCAAGCATTGAATTTATATCAGGGCCGCCTCCATGCACAAAGACAATATGGTACCCGCTGTTTTGTAACTCTTTAACACTATTGAAAAATGAATCCGATAACTCATTAATGATGCTGCCGCCGCACTTTATGACTAATATGTCCATACTTTTCACCTCTTAAGAACGATAGCTCCCGTTTATTTTCACATAATCATAGGTTAAATCGCAGCCCCATGCCGTACCTGATTCATTACCATCTTTCAAATAAACATTAATGATGATACATTCATTCTCCAAGTATGCTTTGGCTTCTACCTCAGAAAACATTATCGGCTCTCCATCATTAAGCACGACGATATCACCAAAAACGATCGTTGTTTGATCCGGATTGAATTCCACTCCGCTTCTTCCCATTGCAGCAATGATTCTTCCCCAGTTTGCATCCGCTCCAAAAGCCGCCGTTTTCACTAAATTCGACCCAACGATCGTCTTCGCCATCATCTGTGAATCTGCCTTCGTTGGCATGCCATGAACATTCACTTCTATCAGTTTTGTGGCGCCTTCTCCGTCTTTTGCAATTTGTTTGGCGAGTTTTTCGGCAGTTTGTTTTAATAATTCAAGGAAAATGGACCATTCAGGATGGTCAGGTGTCAAAGGTTCATTGTTCGCTTCTCCATTCGCGAGCACTAACACCATATCGTTCGTTGAACAATCACCATCAACCGTGATTTGATTGAATGTATCATTTGTAATGGAGGAAAGTGCTTGCTGTAGATCATCCGGTTCAATTACAGCATCCGTCGTAATGAAACCAAGCATTGTGGCCATGTTTGGATGAATCATTCCCGACCCCTTCGCAGCACCGCCCATTTTCACGGTTTTTCCGTCAATAATGGTTTCATAACCACAGCTCTTCGTTACAAGATCCGTTGTTAAAATGGCTGTACCAAAAGCTTCAGCAGCTTCAGGTGTATTTTCTGGCTGCAATGACTCTATGCCTTTTTTTACTTTTTCCATTTCCATGAATTCACCTATGACTCCCGTTGAAGCCACTGCAAATGAATGGTCCTCCAAACCGAACTTTTGAGCCGCAAGCTTCCTCATTTCATTTGCATCTTTTAAACCCTGTTCACCTGTACAAGCATTCGCACACGCACTATTCACTACAATGCCGTGAAGTTTTCCATTAACGGCAATGCTATCTTTCGTTACATTGATTGGAGCGGCTTGAACTACATTTTGTGTATAAACCGCCGCGGCTGATGCTGGGACATCCGTTAAAATGATGCCAATGTCCTTTTTGGAATAGCGTAATCCTGCATGTACACCTGACGCTTTGAACCCTTGGGGCATTAAAATGTTCCCTTCTTGAATTTGTTTGATTTCTTCAACTGGCTGTAAAGTTTTCATTATTTCCCTCCAAAGTTTACGGATATAGCGGACTGTTCCATAGTCCCGCCGTTTCTTCTAGTCCCATTAATATATTTGCATTTTGTATGGCCTGCCCTGCAGCACCCTTCACTAAATTATCAATAACTGAAACCACCGTCACCTTACCTGTTCTTTCATCATAATCAACTCCAATGTCGCAAAAGTTCGATCCATATACTTGTTTCGTTGATGGAAAGCGATCAAGGGGCTGTATTCGGACAAATGGGTGGTTCTCGTAAACGGTTTCGTATAAATCCTTTAATTCAACATTTGAGGTTTCCCGATTTACCTTTATATACATCGTCGCCATAATCCCTCTTGTCATTGGAACAAGATGGGTATTGAAGGTAATCGGCTGTAGACCTGTTGACCATCTCCCAAGTTGTTGTTCGATTTCCGGTATGTGCTGATGTTGATTTACCTTATATATCTTAAAGTTCTCATTCATTTCACTATAATGGGTGACTGCCGAGGGTGATTTACCCGCCCCGGATACCCCGGATTTTGCATCGATGATCACATCGGCAGCTGTTCCGGCCAATCCTTCAGTGAATAAAGGGGCAAGCCCTAATAGTGATGCGGTTGGATAGCACCCTGGATTTGCAATAATCGCTGCTTTTTTTATTGCTTCGGCATTCCATTCAGACAATCCGTATACGGCTTCTTCAATAATGTGCCGAGGCGCCTCTGGTTTTTTATACCAATGTTCATATTCACCTGGAGTTTGAAGCCTGAGGTCACCTGATAGGTCGATTACTTTAATGTCGAGGTCAGAAAATTCCGAAATCATTTGCGAGGAAACACCAGAAGGAGTTGCAAGGAATACAATTTCAGATTTTTTTGCAATCGCCTCCGGGACAATTTCTTCTAATTTGTCTTTCATATGCATTAAATGTGCATTTTCTTCAGATAAACTTCGGCCAAATTGGGAAGACGTATGCAATGATTTTATTTTTAATTGCGGATGATTATTCAAGAATCTTATTAGTTCCATTCCCCCATAGCCCGTTGCACCTACTATTGATACGTTCATAAAACCATCTCCTATAATTTCAGGTCCCTGTCATTCTTTGATTCTATTATTATAAGACTGAATAAAAATAAAATCAAATGTATTTTTATAAAATTCTAAACTAATATTTTAAATGAAAATTCATCCACCTAAACTCCTAGAATTATCCAAAGTTGTTGACTGTTAGTGTTTTTTCCGTTTAAATCAAAGGTAGTAAGTGAGTTTTAACGGTATTTGGAAAGGTGGTCATTTGCATGAATGAATTATCGTTATCTAATCGGATGCATTCCATTTTAGATAATAAACAGCAAGTTAAACATATGGAAAAAGGGCGCTACCTTTTTCAGGAGAGCACCCCAGCAAGTGATTTGTATTACATTTTAAAAGGTACAGTAGAAGTGAGTAAGGTTGTTCCTGACGGTCGGGAATTAACTATACGCATTAGTTCGGAGAATGATTTGGTTGGGGAAACAGTCTTATTTTCTCCAAATCCTAAATATATGATGAATGCAAAGATGATGGAGGATGGATCTGTTGCGGTAATCTCCAAAGAAGCATTAGAAAAGAAAATCGCCTCAGATAGCCATCTTGCAGTCGAGATGATGACATGGTTATCGGCTCAGAACCGCAAAAATCAGGCTAAATTCCGCGATATGCTCCTGCACGGCAAGAAAGGTGCCTTTTACTCCACCCTTATCCGTTTATCAAATAGTTATGGCACTGAAGCAGAAGACGGAAAAGTTATCAATCTTCCTTTTACAAACCAAGAACTCGCCAATTTTTGCGGCACATCCCGCGAGGTAGTCAATCGAATGCTATCTCAATTAAGGAAAAACAATGTCATCTCCATTAAAAAGGGACGCATTACGATTCTTGACTTTGATTTTTTGAAACAGGAAATCGACTGTGAAAACTGTCCAATAGAAATCTGTACCATCGATTAAACCCCACATAAAAAGCAGTAAATAAATAATGCCGTACTGACTGAAAATGATCGGCGTTTATTTCAGGGCTGAATTTTCCCTAGGACCATTTAATTATTTTCATTTCCATGGATTCCTATAAAAAAATATAAATATGCATAAAAAAAGCATAAAATTAGATTTCGTCCATTGACTGGCATTAGAAGTTCCTAATTAACTATATAAAAAATGAAGGGATGGCGTAATTGCCATCCCTTCATTTTTTATTCAGAAGGAGTATTTGTATATTACCCGCCAATGAATGACATTTCGATTTTTTCCTGTTTCTTGGCCGTTCCCGCTGTCCGCTCATCCGAATAGCGGTCGTCTCTAAGATTCCAAAGCGAAATGATGAACCCGGTCAATTCCTCATCTGCCATGCCGGAACGGAGCAATGACTTCAAGTCATGTCCCTTTCCATTAAACAGGCATGTATATAAACTTCCATTAGCAGAGAGACGTGCACGTGTACAACTTGAACAAAAAGACTCGGATACCGAGGTTATGAAGCCCACTTCTGCAGCAGTGCCCTTATAACGGTAGCGTTTTGCCACCTCTCCAAAATAATCTTCTTCAACCGGTTCTAAATCAAATTCGGTTTGGAGCATTTCAAGCAGTTCTTTTTTCGTAATGACATTCTTCAACTGCCAGCCATTTGTATGTCCGACATCCATGAATTCTATATAGCGTAATTGAATGCCCTCTTCTTTACAAAATCGGGCCATCGGCAGGATTTGAGATTCATTGGTTTCTTTTTTCACTACCATATTCACTTTAACGCCAAGCCCAGCTTCCTTGGCAGCTGCGATGCCTTCAATAACAGGCTTTATGCCGATATTCCTGCCGTTCATCTTCTTGAAAAGTTCATCATCAAGGCTATCTAAGCTGATATTTACCCTCTGCAAACCAGCTTCCCTCAAATTCACGGCATGTTTTTTCAAGAAGACACCATTCGTAGTCAGTCCAATATCTTCAATACCTTCAATTTTCACGAGATTTGAAATCAGAGTGGTGAGATCTCTCCGGAGTAATGGTTCCCCGCCTGTCAACCTTAGTTTTTTTACCCCTAAGCTTGCGAATATTTTAGAAAGCCTTACAATTTCCTCATAAGCTAATAGCTCACTTTTAGGCAGGAACTGAAAATTCTCATGAAAAATTTCAGCAGGCATGCAATACTGGCAGCGAAAGTTACAGCGATCTATGACTGAAATCCTTAAATCCCTTAGTGGCCTGTCCAATGAATCCTTAATTTGACTGTTCAATTAACCACTCCTAGCCGAAAGTATTAGAAAAAACCAGACCATAAAAAGTGACTCAATTGAATGGGTTCACTGTTTTTTGACTGGCTTTTCATTTCTATATAGAGTTATTATTTGATGCCTAATGCAATTTTAGCATACCTGGACATTTTGTCTTTCGTCCATGGCGGACTCCAGACAATCTTCACATCCGTTTCCTTTACCTCTGGGATATCTTCCAGAACCAATTTGACCTGATCGACGATTGTGCCAGCTAGCGGACAGCCCATGGCAGTCAATGTCATCGTCACGGTAGTCAGACCTTCCTCATCCATATCCACATCATATACCAAGCCTAAATTAACGATATCTATGCCAAGCTCAGGGTCAATGACCTGCTCCAAAGCTCCAAATATAATGTCTTTTGTATCTTGATCCACTTCGATCACTCCTTTTATGGAAAATCTTTTCGTTTTATAGTCGGTTTCATCATTATGTCCATTTTAGACTATTTTTTATGTCCATATTAGAATCATAACAGATTTTGAGTGAGTACTTAAGCATTTTGCACAGTTGACAGTAAATGTTTTGCAAACCAGTCTGCAGTCATAATTACGCCTTCCCTACTCACTTTATGTCCAGCCTTAGAATCAAGGATGAAATCAATTTTTTCATCTGCCTCATTATACCCTGCTTTGACAGCTTCATAAAAACGATATGCATGTTGATATGGCACAACCGGATCTTTGGCACCATGCCAAAAAAGAAGCGGACGGTTTGAAAGCTTATCCTGATTCAGACTCAAATCAAATGGCTTGAGCTGTTCAATCACATTGGAAACTTCCTCATCAGTAGCTGGGAAGTTAACTTTCCTTTTCTTAATCTCCGTAATTTGGAGCTCTGCATACGCGACATATGATGGGTTTCCCATTAAACTGACTCCGGCGGATATCCACTCATAGGCAGCCAGGGCCCCATTAGTCACAATTCCCCCCATAGAGGTACCAGCTACGCCAATTCTGCCAAGATCAATTAATTTTCGGGATAATAAATCATCCTTCAACAAAGATAAATCCTGGATTGTCTGTAATACCATTCCCCAAAAACGGGGCATCATTTGGGAATCACTCAAACCAGCTCCCCTTTCCCCATGATGGATCACATCGGGAAGTAGCACACGAAAACCCTTTTCTGCCAATAAATAAGCATAGTGAAGATTGTGTTCTTTTGCACTTTGGAAACCATGTATAAAAATAATAACCGGCAATTCCTGATTGAAAGTGGTTCCTTCACCTATGTGCAATACAGGAATATGTCCAATTAGTTCTTTTTCAATTATTATCAAGTTAACCCCTCCGAATAATTTGTTCCGGTCTTTTCAATACCATTATCAAAATGGCATTGGCATTCATCATTCCACTCCTTAAACCTGAGCTTCGCTTTAATCATCATGATCTTGGATATAGTAATATCATACAGGAATGCATAAAGAATGAAAAAGATTTACATTTACTTTAAAATAGGCTTAACAATATTTGCATATAATGAAATCAAAAAGAACAGAAGGTGTGTACATGGCTGAGAAACATTTAATCGTATTGGATCTTGATGGTACTTTACTTACAGATAACAAAACCATTTCTTCAAGGACTAAAAAAACACTCTTAAATCTAAAAGAAGACGGACACGAAGTTATGATCGCTACCGGGCGTCCTTTTCGCTCAAGTGAACTTTATTACCGGGAATTGGGGTTGACTACACCCATCGTTAATTTCAATGGCGCTTTCGTCCATCACCCATTACATACAAGCTGGGGGGTATATCACTCTCCATTGGATATAAGTGTTGCCAAAGATATTGTTGAAGCGTGTGATCAGTTTAAATATCACAACATCATCGCAGAAGTCCGGGATGATGTTTATGTTCATTATCATGATGAAAAGTTGATGAACATGTTCAATGTAGGAAATCCGACCATGAAGACAGGTGACTTGCGCAATTACCTTCAGGATTCCCCAACTTCGATGCTCATTCACACAGATAGTGAATTCGTTGGGCAAATTCGCCAGCATTTATCCGATGTCCATGCAGAATTGGTCGATCACCGCCGCTGGGCAGAGCCTTTTCATATCATCGAAATAATAAAAAGCGGGTTAAGTAAAGCCGTAGGTTTAAAACGTGTATCCAACTATCTGGAAATTCCTCAAAACAGGATAATCGCTTTCGGTGATGAAGATAATGATTTGGAAATGCTTGATTATGCGGGAACCGGGGTGGCCATGGGAAATGCGATTTCACCTGTAAAAACGGTAGCGAATACGACTACATTGACGAATGAAGAAGATGGTATAGCGGTCTTCCTCGAAGAAAAATTCAACATAAAATCCTAATTCCTAATACGTCATTTTTTACCTTCATAATATCTCTCTTTCAAGCCAAACTAATATGGACAACAGCTTCCATTCCGTTGTCGACAACGCTCAGAATCGGAGGAGATAAGAATGGGTAAAAGCAGTAAATCTAAACGATTTGTACAGCAAGGCAAAGAAAGTGTTGCCAGGCATGCCGAAAAAATCCCTTATCACACTACGTTTGAAGAGGCTGAAAAAGACAGGTTAAGAATTATGTCAGAACAAAGCTATGGTGGCTTCTAATGGGAAACAATTTATTCCAGAAGGCAAGGGAATTTGTTGAAGAAGCTCTCCACTCTGAGCATGACGGTGACCGGCATAAGACAGAGGAAATCGCTAAAAGTGCTCTCCACTCTGAGCATGACGATGACCAGCGCAAGACAGAGGAAATCGCTAAAAACGCTCTTTCATCAGCCTTTGCCAATACGAGCGAGGCCGAAAAAGCACAACTGCGAGAACTTCAGGAAGAGCTGGAAAACCACTCTAAATAACGCGAAAGCCTCCAGGGTTCCTGGAGGCTTTCGCTTTGTTAATTGTTATTTCGTGCTTTACCGCCTTTTTCACCAATTTCTTTATAAAAGTCTTTACCATGGGAATCAGCGGTGGCTTCTCCGCCCTTTTGTCCTATTTCTTGATAGAATTCCTTCTCATGATTATCCGACGTGACTTCTCCACCCTTTTGCCCAATTTCCCGGTAAAAATCCTTGTCGTGATTTTTAGAAGTGGCTTCCCCGCCTTTACGACCTGCTTCCTGTCTGCTCATTTTTTCGTCGTTAGCCATTTTTATCACTCCTTCATAAGATTTTAAATTGGCGCTACAATATAAGATTTAACCGTTTGATACAGGCATTAAACTTAAAGCGCCTAAATATTCCCTTTTGTAATAGAAGTGTAATGGCCTTAATTTTTTGTTCATATCATTCCCTTCGGAAAGTTCCAACAATGCCTGAAGTTTCTATGATGTTTGTGAAAGCGTGTGGATCCACTTCCTTAATGATCTTTTCAAGGTCATACAATTCATACCTTGTAATGACAATCAATAACATTTCCTTGGTTTCGTTGGTGAACGCCCCTTTTGCAGGAACTCTTGTGATCCCGCGAACTAACTTAGCATGGATTGCCTGTTTAAGTTCTTCGCTTTTCTTTGTAATGATCATGGCAGTAAGCTTTTCATGTCGTGTATGAATCGCGTCAACGACCCTGGTCGATGTGTAAAGGGTAACAAGTGTGTACAAAGCTTTTTCCGGTCCATAAACAGCACCTGCCGTTACAATGATCACGCCATTCAGCAGAAATAAATAAGTACCCACGGGTTTGTCTTTCTTCCGTGACAGGAGCATGGCGATAATATCCATTCCGCCAGTCGATGCACCGTATTTCAAGGTGATCCCCACACCTACTGCAGCTATGACGCCGCCAAATACCGCATTTAATAATATGTCAGGTGACCAGCGTGTAATCGGAATGATTTCCATAAAGAAGGACATCAAGACAACGCTGAGGAAACTATAAAAAGTGAAAGACTTTCCAACCTTTCGCCAAGCAATGATCGTTACTGGAATGTTCAATAAAAACAATAGAATACCTGTCGATACATTAAAAGGAGCAAAGGAACCAATCATCCTCGATAGAAGCTGGGCCACTCCTGTAAAGCCGCTTGCATATACGTTTGCCGGTATTAGAAAAAAGTTCATTGCGATTGCATTCAGTAATGCTCCGACCACAACTATGATAATTTTCTTCATTTCACCACTGTACATCCTAAAAACCTCCATTTCACCCTTATTCTATTATCTTTTTACCCTTAATTATTTATTCTATTTACGTAGAGATTGAATTTTTACCGTTACGTGCTACACTAAATTGTAGAGTGTCCACTCATTTTCTAAAAATTGTAAAAAGGAAAGCAGGTGTATTATGGCTATCACAATTCTTGCAGATAGTGCATGTGATTTGCCGTTGTCTTTCTATAAGGAAAACAATGTTTCATTAATTCCTTTACAAGTCCATCTTGACGGGAAAAATTATGAAGATTTACTTACCATTAATTCTCACGAAGTCTATCAGGCGATGATTGAGGGAAAATCCCCGAAAACATCGCAAGCTTCCCCGGAATGCTTAATAGAACTTTTCACACAGTTTGCCAAAGAGAAAAAACAAGGGATATATATAGCCTTTTCCTCTGAATTATCAGGAACATATCAAACGGCAGTGATGATTCTTAATCAGGTGAAGGAAGAGTACCCTGACCTTGACATTGAAATCGTCAATACGAAATGCGCTTCGATGGGCGTCGGATTAATTGTGAAGAAAGCAGCAGATCTAGCAGCAAACGGTGCCACTAAAGAAGAAATCCTAGCTGACATAGAATTCCAAACCCGGCATATGGAGCATCTATTCACTGTAGATAACCTTGATTATTTGGCCCGTGGCGGCCGCATCTCCAAAACATCTGCCCTTGTTGGCGGTTTATTAAACATTAAACCGTTATTGCATGTAGAAGATGGGAAGCTTGTTCCGCTGGAAAAGTTACGCGGCAAGAAGAAATTGATTAAACGTGTAATCGAATTAATGCACGAAAGAGGAAAAAATTTAAAAAACCAAACGATTGCCATCAGTCATGGTGATGATGAAGCGACGGCCATGGAATGGAAGGAAGCCATTCAAAATGAATTCGGGACAACCAATTTCATGATCCATACAATCGGCTCCGTCATCGGTGCACATGCCGGTCCTGGTACAATTGCTCTCTTCTTCTTAAACGATACCCCTGAGAAATCATAAACATACATACTCCCTTTCATTATTGTGAACAATATATATTGATCAGATAATGGAAGGGAGTTTTCTCTATGTCAAAAACAACCGATGACAACAAAAGGCCAAAAGATAACCAGGCGAGAAATGCTGAAAAAAATGTCGCCTATCAGGAAAATCTTGTTGCGGGTAAGCACTCCTATTCGAAGAAAACAGACCATAAATGACGCGAGGGGCTTGTCCCCTCGCTTTTTTAATATGGTTTAGATAGTTGTCTTCCTATCACACTTTCTCTATAATAAAGGAAATAAAACCTGCTGGAGGTAAGTGATGGCAAAGGAAAATTCATTTGATATTGTTTCGAAAGTAGACTTTTCAGAAGTAACGAATGCAGTTACCATGGCTATGAAGGAAATACAAACACGCTATGATTTTAAAGGGAGTATAAGCAGCATCACCATTGAAAAAGAAGATCTTGTTTTAGTGTCCGATGATGAATATAAGCTTGAACAGCTGAAGGATGTTCTCATTAGTAAACTCATTAAACGTGACGTACCAGTCAAGAACCTGGACTATGGCAAATTAGAAGGAGCTTCTGGCGGAACCGTACGCCAACGTGCTAAGCTGATTCAAGGCATCGATAAGGAACAAGCAAAAAAAATCAATACCATCATTAAAAACAGCGGTCTTAAAGTGAAAAGCCAAATCCAAGATGATCAAATCCG
This sequence comes from Peribacillus sp. NPDC056705, assembly GCF_043656335.1. Lineage (NCBI taxonomy): Bacteria > Bacillati > Bacillota > Bacilli > Caryophanales > Bacillaceae > Peribacillus > Peribacillus sp. NPDC056705. The sequence goes on from NZ_JBHTYI010000009.1 coordinate 124,114, forward strand.
TGTTACAGGTAAGAACCGGGACGATTTGCAAGGAATCATTTCCGCAATCCGGGGCGCTGATCTTTCCATTGATGTACAATTCTTAAATTACCGCTAAGTATGAAGGCCTCACCTTTGGGTGGGTCTTTTTTTATTTGCATTGCCTCAATAGCCGTCTTCCCCCTTATTCTTCAAATGAATCTCCTTCATGTAACATGGAAAGACTAGTCATGTTCCCTTAGTTATATAAATAATTACCCATAATCATTTGGTCATTTTTTCCATGTTTTCTTTTTTCTAAAGAAGGAATAGAAAAAACATAGATAATTAAACAGGAGGCGTTTTAATCATGACTAACCAAAACCAAAATCAGAACAAACAAGGATTTCCACCTCAACATCAACAGCATCAACCTGGATTGGAAACAAAAATGGAACCGAACCCTGATTCTGTTAAAGCTGCCTATAAAGGAAGCGGCAAACTAAAAGGTAAAACGGCAATCATAACAGGAGGAGACAGCGGAATCGGTAAATCGGTTGCCATTTATTACGCCAAGGAAGGAGCGAATGTGACAGTTGCATACTTGGATGAACACGAGGATGCCAAAGCGACAAAGGAATTGATTGAAAAAGAAGGTCAGAAATGTTTACTCATTTCCGGAGATATCGGTGATGAAGCCTTCTGCCAGGATGTCGTCAAAAAAACGGTTGATGAATTTGGCGGATTGGACATTTTAGTCAATAACGCCGGTGAACAGCATGTGCAAACAAGTATCCTTGACATTTCAGCTGAACAATTGGAAAAAACGTTCCGCACGAATATATTCTCGATGTTCCACTTAACTAAAGCTGCATTGAAGCATCTAAAAAAAGGAAGCAGCATCATAAATACAACCTCTATCACAGCCTATCAAGGCAACCCAAAACTAATCGATTACTCTTCAACAAAGGGTGCAATATTGGCATTTACAAGGGCCCTGTCGAACTCCATTTCAAAAGATGGCATCAGAGTGAACGGTGTTGCGCCAGGACCGATCTGGACGCCGCTGATTCCTGCCTCATTCGGGGAAGAGGATGTTGCCAAATTCGGCCAGGATACTCCAATGGGCCGTGCAGGGCAGCCAGAGGAATTAGCGCCAGCTTATGTATATTTGGCAAGTGAAGATTCATCCTATGTCAGCGGACAAGTCATCCACGTAAACGGCGGGAGCGTGGTAAACGGATAAGTTTTACCCTTTCAAAAGCAGTGGATATCACAAATCCACTGCTTTTATCTTTCAAGCAGGATATTTCCGGTTAATGCGGAATATATGAATGGGAAGGAGTGGATTCATTTTTGAAAAATATTGTAGATCCATGGTTCACCGTTCAGGAATTGGACTCAGAAACGTTTGCAATCAGTGAATATGGTCATTGGGAGAAGGTTCATTCCTTTTTATTACTTGGGGAGACCCGAGCTGCGTTAATCGACACAGGATTAGGCATATGTTCGATTAAGCGGATTACAGACCAGCTTACCGACCTTCCGATTATCGTCCTGACGACACACGTTCATGCGGATCATATTGGCAGTCATGGGGATTATGATACAATTTATGTTCATGGTGATGATGCCAACTGGCTAATCAACGGCATTGAAGGTTTGTCCTTGGAACAAATAAGAAAGAACATGGCCCGGGATATCACTGTCCCCATACCCGAATCATTCGATCATTCTACATACAAGCCATACCAGGGGTCCCCTGATAGGCTCTTATCGGATGGGGACACGATTGTTCTTGGGAACCGCAGTTTAGGCATTTATCACACACCTGGGCATTCACCTGGCCACATCTCAATTTTGGATAATGAAACAGGTTATTTATTTACTGGCGACCTGCTTTATTCAGATACTCCAGTTTATGCGTTTTATCCCTCTACAAGCCCTGAAGACCTTGTGAATTCATTAGAAAAAATCGCAAAAATCAAGGCAGTATCCAAAATATATGGCGGACACAACCAACTCGGCCTCGAACCTGGGATCTTTGAGGAAGTCCTTGAAGCCATTCAATACCTTAAAGAGAATAATTTGGTTAGACACGGAACGGGTGTACATGCATTCAAAAGTTTCAGTGTACATTTCTAGGAAAAAAAGGCATTGCTTTTATGCAATGCCCTTTTCGTTTAATAAGTCATCGCCATTGCACCTTGCTTGATCGATCTGCAGGAATGCCTTTCCACGAAATGATGTGGAATGATGGTCCCAGCGGGAGCATCTCCAGTCTGCAGCATTTGAATGATGCCCTTAGCGGCCTGATATCCCAAATCAAAAATATTGATATCCACGGAAGTCAGGGCTGGTAATGACAGTTCAGAGAAAAGAACGTTATTGAAGCTGACGATTGAAATTTCTTCAGGAGTGCGCACGCCCATCTCGCGAAGTGAATGCACGATGCCAAGTGCCATAAGATCATCACTGACCACCAAAGCGGTTGGTGGTTCATCGATGGATAGTAACATTTTTGCAGCTGCTTGTCCCCCTTCATGCAAAAAATCTTCATGCAGGGTATATTCCCCCCTTCGATCGATTCCAGCCCTCTTCAATGCCCTTTCATATCCTGACAAACGATCAAGGGTCATCACAAGGGTTACATCACCTCCGATGAATCCAATCCTTTCATGCCCTAGCTGTATGAGGTAATCCGTTGCCTGTTCGGCAGCCAAGACATTATCATTATCAACATACGTTATCTCCTCGAGAAAATCATAGGGTTTCCCAATGATCACAAATGGAAAAGCCCTTGCTCTCAAATAGGTCAGAATGTGATCGTTCATCCTTGAATACATCAGGATAATTCCATCAACCATCCCCCCCTGCACCATATTCACTACTCCATCGTAGATTTCATCTTCTGTTTTTCCCGTGCTTAGCAACAGGGAATAATGATTTTCCTGAGCTCCTTCACTTAGACCCTGAAGGATCGTCGGAAAAAACGGATTTTGATAATAATCATTTGACGAACTTGGCAATACCAAGCCAATGATCCTGGTCGATTGATTGGCAAGACTACGTGCAATGAAGTTTGGATGGTATCCTAATTTACTCATCGCCTTACGTACCCGTACCTTTGTTTTTTCACTTATCCGAGGATTGTTTGCAATCACTCGAGAAACTGTTGAAGGAGCAACATTCGCTAACTGTGCCACATCTTTTATTGTTATGGCCATGCATTTCCCCTCTCCCCTCTTAGCCTTTATTGACTTCATTTAATACAAGGTGAATACCAATAAACACTTCTCTAATATTCGTTTTATATTTATACATTTTGTATGTATTCATAATACACTCAGTTCGATAGTTATATCCATACTTTTTTAAATGTTTGTTTAATTTTTCAGAAAATACTTACTTTTCCGTTTTTTTCGTTTCTGTTTTAAAATCCAAAAAGAAGCTGATGTATGATCAGCTTCTAAAAAAATGGCATGTCTATTGAAGACCAAGAAGTCAGACGACTAACTACATAGGTTTTAAACTGATTTCCAATCAAGACCATAGAAGTGATTTACCAATTAATAGCGATAAACCCTCGTTTCATATGGACGTAAATCAATAAGGGGCACCTGAGGACAATCCTCATAATTAGCTAGCAAAAGTTCCATTTCCCCCCAGTAAGAGAGGTCGACTTGGTGGTGATTCATACTAAAATTACATACTACCATGACTGAATTTTCATTCATGTTTCTTGTATAAATATAAAGTTCAGGATGATCTTCCCATAATAATTCATATTCGCCATAAACAAGGACCTGATGTTTTTTTCGAAGATCAATCATTTTTTTATAAAAATGATAAATGGATGAGGGGTCATTTTTCTGCTGTTCTACATTAATGGCTCGATAATTGGAATTAACCCTCATCCAAGGTGTTCCTTTCGTGAAACCCCCATTTTCGATATCATTCCATTGCATCGGTGTTCGTGAATTATCACGGCCGCTATGCCAGATGATGTTCATGATTTCATCATGCGGACGACCTTTGGAGGTCTCTATCCGGTAAAAGTTTTTCATTCCTACATCATCATAATCATCAATCGAATCAAATTGGACATTCGTCATGCCAATTTCCTGGCCTTGATAAATAAAAGGTGTTCCTTGCATGAAAAAGTATAGAGCCCCAATCATTTTTGCGCTTTCCAACCAGTATTGATGATCATTTCCCCAGGTTGATACACTTCTTGGCTGGTCATGATTTTCAAAAAACAAAGCATTCCATCCTTTGTTTTTCAGCCCCTTTTGCCATTTGGTCAGTGTGCGCTTTAACCCCTGAACATCAACGTCGTGATTCTGACCCCTATTCCAAAGCCCAAGATGTTCAAATTGAAAGATCATATTGAACTTCCCATTCGTTTCCCCGACCCATTCTTCCGCCTGCTCAATCCTGACGCCATTGGCCTCACCGACCGTCATGATATCATACTTAGAAAAAGTCTCTTCTTTCAACTCCTGAAGGTAATCCAAAATCCCGTCCTGATTGGTGTGCATTTCAAACGCTGGTACGTACTGATGCCAATAAGGATTGTGCATATCCGGAAGGCCATCACGCTTATGAATATGCGTGATCGCATCAATCCGGAAGCCATCGATTCCCTTATCTAGCCACCAATTGACCATTTCAAATAATGCCTTTCGTACATCAGTATTTTTCCAGTTTAAGTCTGGCTGCTTTTCCGCAAATAAATGTAAATAGTATTGATTGGTCCTTTCATCGAATTTCCAGGCACTTCCGGAAAAGATACTTTCCCAATTATTTGGCTCACGACCGTCCTGCCCATCCCTCCATATATACCAATCCCGTTTCGGATTATCGCGGGACGAACGTGACTCTACGAACCAGGGGTGCTCATCACTTGTATGATTCAAAACAAGATCGAGTATCACCTTCATCCCACGTCCATGAACATCTTTCAATAACAGATCAATATCTTCGATTGAACCGAATTCATCGGAAACTGCTTGATAATCACTAATATCATAGCCATTATCCGCATTGGGCGATTTATAAAACGGACAAATCCAAATAACATCAATCCCTAATTCCTGCAAATAGTCAAGCTTTGAAATCAGCCCTTTTATATCACCGACTCCGTCACCATTACTATCCATGAAACTGCGCGGGTATATTTGATAGCAGACCGCTTCTTTCCACCAGGTCTTATTCATGCTGTAACCTCCCGATCCTGTTTTCCACAAAGCCTTAGGGACAATGTTTGGCGGCTACCGACAATCGAGAGGTATATGATTATTTTGGTTGTTTCCGTTTTGAACGCTTAATAACCAATGCAATGAATATACCAAAAATAAGAAGAACCAATCCTATGACAAACAGGTAAGGAATATTAATAATCGATTTAGGTGACAGTGTGTAGACTTCGGTCGTCTCCCTGTCGATTACGATAGAGTAACTGTTGTCCTTACTGCGGACCAGATCCCCATTCAGCATACCTCTCAACTCTTTATTTCTTTCAAGTTCCTTATCAGTAAGGTTTATCATTTGAGTTTCAGTCGTATTGTTCATGGCGACGACAATCGTTTCATCACCATATACACGCTTGAATACCGAAGTTCCACCTTTTTCATATAAAAGCTCCATATCCCCCTTAACCAACGCTGGGTACATGTCTCTGAGCTCAGAAAGCTTTGTTATATATTCCACCAATTCCTGTTCGGTCTTAAAATTCATCAACTTGTGATTGTCCGGGGCAATATCCCCATTTAAGGCAATTTCCGATCCATAAAATACGATTGGTACCCCTGGCATCGTATATAGATACGACAGCGCCATTTTCCATCTGGAACCTGGATTTTCGTTATGGTCTGCTGCATCCTTTGTAAAACGGGGCATTCCCTGGGTATCTATGAATAATGCCTGCTGGGCATTGCCCCCTAATTCTTCTTCGCTTTTCTCAAACGCATTAAAAACAGGTTTCAATTCTTTATCGGGTGCAGCAAATGCTTCCCGTAGCTCAGCATTTTGTGGATAAGCCATAAAAGCATCGATACCCGTCTTCTTGTAGCTTGATATCAAATTTGCATCACCTTGTACATCGCCGATTGTATAGAAATTTGATTTTTCAGATTTGACTGCTTCCACAAATTCCTTCCAAAAATCTTTTGCTACGTATTGGACTTTATTTATACGGTAACCATCAATATCGGTTTCCGTTATCCACCATTTGGCAGCATCAAGTAAGTATTTCCTTGTTTCCTCATTATCTTGATTCAAATCTGGAAGATCATCGACCCAGCCCGTTTCCAAATCCTTTTGGCTACTGTCTTGGGAAATCTTTTTTTCTTCATGGAACCAATCTTGTTTTTTTGGATCGGTCAGCCACGTGGAGTCAGGACCCACATTATTTGCTTGAAAATCAATGATCACCTTCATATTGCGTTTATGTGCCTCATTCACGAGTTTTTTAAACTCTTTCAATGTCCCATAATGTTTATCCGTCTTATAGAAATCTGCCACCCAATCGCCATGATAGCCATTTTTATCATTAGCGAAAATCGGTGAAAGGATGATAGCGGTATAACCCATATCTTTTAAATAATTCAGTTTCTTCGTGACACCCTCGAAATCCCCACCATTAAACGTGGAAGGGTCATTCACGTTCGCGTCTCCGTTATTTTGAGTATTCCCATCGAAAAATCTGTCGATCAATAATGAATATACGATTTCATCCTTCCAAGTTCGTTGTTCTTTTTCAGCTGCTCCTACTGGAATGGCGTAAAAAAGAAGCAACGGAATTAAAGCGAGTGATAACACTCTTTTTCCCATATCCGCTCTCCTCCTAGCTATCTCTTTACGCCTTTAAGATTAGCCTTTTGACCCCTTAACGTCAAATCCAATTTATAAAAAACTTTACACTAAAGGGACAAATTGGAGATACTGGTCATAGTTACATAAGCGGAAAAGTCAGAACACGATCAACGTTCTTTTTTTATCGTCTTAACCGCTTTATCCAAGACCCTTTTCGGTTTTTCTTTTTGAGTGCTTATTTCATCCATGGCTGCATTCATCGGTCCCCATACCCTATTCATTTCCGGTATATTCGGCACTGGTTCAGCGTATTGTAATTGTATGCTTATGGCTTGTGCCCTTTCGTTTTCATTGATGGCAGCATTGTGTTTGATTGATTTATTAGGAGGGATTTCCCCTGTTAAATCATAACGCTGCATTGCATTATCATCATTTGTCAAATATTCAACTAACTTAGTAGACCAATAAGGATGTTTTGTGAATGCTGTTACATGCCAGCCTTTGATTACCATCAACGTTTTCATTGGCTGACCATTTGACAATTCGGGCATGGGGGCAATTCCTGTATCCTTTCGCCCGGTAAATGAGTCACCGTCACTCATGATAGAAGCCAAATTCCCTTGTACGAACAACTTCTCGTTCGCTGCCTTGTCGCCTTTAGGAATCAAACCCGCCCTATACCATTTTTGGATGTACGCAGCCCCTTTTATGGCACCCTTATTATTCAAACCAATGTCGGAAGGGTCCAGTTTTCCATTCTTATCTTTAAAAATATAACCTCCCATTCCAGCGATCACTCCATAAGAATCATGGAAGTCATTCCATTTGGCATAGAAACCATGCACGTTATCCTTTCTTAATTCCTTCGCCATTTTATAAAGGTCATTCATCGTCTCAGGAGCCTTAGCCATCAATTTTTTGTTATAAATGAATACGGATGTGTTTACCGATTTAGGCAATCCAAATACCTTATCTTGGTACATCTCCCCACTAATTGAAGGTTCAATGAAGGCATTCAATACCTCATCTTTCACCTTCATTTCCTGAATTAAGCCTTCCTTCACGATTTGCCCGACTTTTTCATGAGAAAAAGTCACGACATCCGGGGCCTTTCCGTTTCCGATTGGCCCATCACTTCGAAGCCGCTCATACATCTCGGTAGCTATTTCAAGCTCTTCATGCTCAACTTTGATTCCATATTCTTTTTCAAAAGCTTCAATAACCGGCATTAGGGCCGCTGCTTTACCTTTTTCCTCCCAAATGATCAATTTTTCCGGCTTCGCTTCATTGCTGGCTGCTTCGTCTTCTTTTTTCTTATTTTCTTTTACTACTTCATTTTCCAAATCTGAACTGGCACCACAAGCACTTACACTAACGATCAAAAACATGGACATGAACAAATGAAAAATCAGCTTCTTCACTTTCATTCTCCTTTTTAAAATGTTTATTCTATCATGTCCAAAAGCACCAAATAATACTGTTTTTCAGTTCATTCATTCAAAGAAAGCCACTTAATGAAAGCGATGCCAAAGCTATTGTTATCATTATATGAACGCCTTTGGTTTTTACAACATTTTCCTCGTTGTATTTATTTCCTTGTAGTGATGAACACTTTTTGTTATTTTTTAGTTAATAAGTGCTTCTTTCAATTGAAATCGGGTATATAACCATATTGAAATACACTTAGCCTGGCTCAGTGCAACTTCATGGTGCCCCCCCCTCATAAACAGCCGGAAGGTTTCCTTTTTCACATCCCCAAATACATATAGAATTGGAGTGGTTTTGTAATGGAATTTTCATCCATACACCATAGACCTAATGACAATTACGGCTATACCATCAACACTGAAACCCTACATATCCGCCTACGTACGAAGAAACAAGATATCTCCTCAGCTGGATTGATCTTTGGGGATCCATACATTTCAGATAGTGATGGTCAGTGGCAGTACCAAGAACTTCCCATGAGTTTATCAGGCAGCGATAACCGTTATGATTATTGGCATATCTATGTGAAGCCTCCCTACCGAAGAATTCGATATGGGTTCAAAGTATCCTCGGAAGATGAAAGTGCCATTTACACGGAAAAAGGCATCTTTAAAGAACCCCCCCGAGATCCCGGAAGCTATTTCGCGATTCCCTATCTACATCAAAATGAAGTTTTCGGGGCACCGGAATGGGTCAAAGATACAATTTGGTATCAAATTTTCCCTGAACGATTCGCGAACGGAAACCCCGACAATGATCCGGAAGGTGTGATACCCTGGGGAAGTGAAGAACCGGCCGTGGATAATTTTTTTGGCGGGGACTTCGAAGGAATCATTGAACATTTGGATTACCTTGAGAATCTCGGCATCAACGGAATTTATTTCACGCCAATCTTCCATGCCTACTCCAATCATAAATACGATACAATTGATTACCGGAGTATCGATCCGCAATTTGGAACGAAGGAAACATTGAAAACACTAATAACCGAATGCCACAAACGGAATATCCGGGTCATGCTTGATGCCGTTTTTAACCATAGCGGCTACTACTTCCCCCCTTTTCAGGATTTACTCGAAAAAGGGGAGAAATCAAAATATAAGGATTGGTTCTACCCGCACAGCTTTCCACTTAAGGGAGGGGAAAGGCCCAATTATGAAACATTCGGTTTTTTTGAATCGATGCCAAAATTGAATACTGCGAATCCGGAGGTGAAAGAATATCTGCTCGAGGTCTCGGCTTATTGGATTAAGGAGTTCGATATAGACGCCTGGAGGCTCGATGTGGCAAATGAAGTCGATCAGCCATTCTGGCGTGAATTTCGAACAACGGTGAAAAATATAAAGCCTGACCTTTATATTCTTGGGGAAATTTGGCATGACTCGATGCCATGGCTTCGCGGCGATCAGTTCGATGCTGTCATGAATTACCCCTTTACCAACCAAGTTTTTCGCTTGGTCGCTTCACAAACCATCAATGCACGCGAGTTCACGGAAGAAATGACAGCCATCTATCACAGTTATCCTACCAATGTTTTTGACGTGACATTCAATCTTCTTGGAAGCCATGATACACCGCGGATTTTCACGGATTGCGGGGAAGATCTAGCTCGTGCCAAGCTCATCCACGCAATTCTTTTGACATTCAATGGCAGCCCTTGTATATACTATGGAGATGAAATCGGCTTAACCGGAGGCATGGATCCAGGGTGCCGAAAATGCATGGTCTGGGAAGAAGAAAAACAAAATACTGAGCTTTTCAAAGAAATTAAGACATTGATTCTCTTGCGAAAAGAAGAAAGATTACTTGCCAATGATGGAAAGTTCAAATTCCTTGATACAGCCGGTAACGAAAATATCGTGGCCTACCAAAAGTATAATGGAGAACGTTCTGTCGTGATCCTCATTAATCCGACGGATGTCCAGCAATCCTTTACCCTTCCTTTTGATTTGAAAGGACGTACATTAACCGATTTAAGAACAAAAGAAACCACCCAGGAAGGTAAATTTGAATTGGGTGGTTATCAATATAAAATTCTCTCATTCAATTATTGAGGCAATGAAAACGGGGCAAATGAAAAATCATCCGCCCCGTTTTTTTCAATCGATTATTTGGATATCATATTCTTTGAACCATACATGGGTTTGTGCCAAGTGAGCGAGCAACTGTGGACCTGACATCAATTGCCCGAACCACGGCACTTTAAAAGCGGCACCCTTGGAATCTACTATATCGGTTAGCTTCTTTTTATCGAAAAACTCGTGCAGGACCGAGTTTTTATCCGTAAGTAAGTCTTGCAACCACGCCTGCACACGGTCTGTATATATAGGGTTGTGGGTTTTAGGATATGGACTTTTTTTACGATACAATACCTCATCAGGTAACAGCCCCTCCAACGCTTTCCTTAGAATACCCTTTTCACGGTTGCCTTCCATTTTCATTTCCCAAGGAATGTTCCATGCATATTCAACAAGGCGATGGTCGGCAAATGGCACGCGCACCTCTAAACTTGCACCCATACTCATCCGGTCCTTCCGGTCAAGGAGCGTCGTCATGAACCATAATAAGTTCATATAGAAAAGCTCTCTCCGTTTTGCTGCCACACCGCTTTCCCCTTCCAATTTAGGCGTTTCGGCAAGGGTGGTCAAATAAGCTTCCTGCGCATATTCCTCCAGCTTCAATTTCTCACGCCATTCCGTTTTTAATAAAGATGCCCGCTCCCCGGTCGATCTCATCCATGGAAAACCAGCACGATTCAAATCATCCTCACGATGAAACCAAGGATAACCTCCAAAAATTTCGTCCGCACATTCGCCGGATAGGCCTACGACAAAATCCCGCTTGATTTCCTTACAAAACCAAAGTAAAGAAGAATCGACATCCGCCATGCCCGGGAGGTCCTTTACAAGGACAGCTTCCGTTAAATAATCCGTCAACTGCTCTTGAGTGATGATTGATGAATGGTGAACCGTGTTAAAGGTATCCGACATCTTTTTAATCCAGTACCCATCAGAGTTAGGCTGAAAATCATTTGCCTTAAAATAGCGCTCATTATCTTCATAATCAATGGAATACGTATGAAGCTGGCCTTTTCCTTCTTTTTGATAGGCGTTAGCCGCAATGGCTGTTATCGCGCTTGAGTCAAGCCCTCCCGATAAGAAGGTACAAAGAGGAACATCTGATACAAGTTGCCGTGTGACTGCATCTTCGACTAGGAAGCGAACCTTATCGGCCGTCTCATCAAGAGTATCCCGATGTTCTTCACTTTTCACATTCCAATATCTCCAAATCCGCAGGCCTTTCCTTGATAAGGTTAGCGCATGGGCAGGCCTTAATTCCTGGATATTATGAAATACGCCTGAACCTGGCTTTCGGGATGGACCAACACCAAAAACTTCTGACAACCCTTCGCGGTCAATCTCCGTTTTAACATCCGGATGGGCCAGGATGGCCTTAAGCTCCGATCCGAAAATGAACCCGCCGTCCCTTTCCGCGTAAAAGAATGGTTTTACCCCCATGCGATCTCTTCCAACGAATAATTTCTGTTCCTTTTCATCCCAAATCGCAAATGCAAAAATCCCATTGAACAAGTCAATGCATTTTTCTTTCCATTCCATATAAGAAGTTAGTAAAACTTCTGTATCAGAATGACCGTTAAAGGAATATCCTTTTAATAATAGCTGTTTACGAATATCCTCGGTGTTATATAGCTCACCATTATAACAAAGTGTATATCTGCCGTTTTCGTGATTTTTCGTCATCGGCTGTTTTCCGCCTTCCGCATCGACAACCGTTAACCGTTTATGACCAAAGGCAGCATGGGCTTCGCTCCAAACATTTTCCTCGTCTGGCCCCCGCTTTGCCAACGTTTTTGTCATGTTTTCCACTGTTTTCGTTTTTGTCCGTAAATCTTTTTGAAAATGCACCCAGCCTGTTATCCCACACATTTTACACTTCATCCTTTCTATCCGGACCAACAAAAATATATTGGCTCCCTGTCTTAAAAAAGATTTACAGTCCCTAAGTATCGATCAGCAATTCCGTAGGACTACCCTGCCCACATCGCCCGGCGTTGTTAATGAATTGTTGAGCAAAGCATCCCTTGTTTAAACATAGCCTATGCAAAGACGGAAAGATGGTTATTTGTCCATAATATTTTAAAATATACAGTTATATTTTCATTGGATTTTGACTAAAAAGTAGGTGAGGATTCCACTATTGGAGGTATATGTATGAGTCAGCAACAACGAATCAAGTTAATGAACAGGCAAACAAGAGCTTTTACCGAAGGAACAGTGGAAAATATCAATCAACAATGGATTTTTTTCGATGATGAAACAGATGAGGCCTGCTCCATTGAAGACCACGTTGATAGCATCATTGAAGTGTACAGGGGTGGGCGCTGGCAGCAAGGAGTAGTTGAAGAAGAGGGGAAAATCCTGCTTCACCGGGAAATCACCTTCTTAAGGGAAAATGAGCCCATTCGGATACGCAAAAAACTGCTCTACTCTTTTGAACGTTTATTGGAAGAATTGAACGATGATTCCTTTTTCCAATTTGTAACGACATTGAATTCACTTGATTTTTCTATTTATGATTGTATATATAGTTATAACCAGCTCACCTTTTTAAGGGCCGTCCCTAACCAGTCCGGCGTTAATTTCTTCACCTTTGATAACGAGAGCCAAATATGCCTCGTCCAACACCACTTTTCTTATGGGAAAAAGGATCACGATCGTTTTGAATTCACCCTGAACACTGGAAAAAGGATCGTCATTGAGAAAGTGAATTCACAATAATGGGTAAAAGAAAACGGGTAAATGAGATATCCTCATTTACCCGTTTTCAATTCTGCATTAAAAAAAGTCCATTCCTTGTGGCAGCGAAAGCCCTAAATAAAGGACGAATACAAACGCTACGATGAACAATATCCACATGGCGCTTGTGCTTTTCCCTTTTTTCGTACGGACCAGCACCATTTCCATCGCCGCAATCACGATGATTCCAACAATCATTTTTACTGCGTAAACACCAAAATCAGTGATCAGCATACCGCCAGTCAGGAAAATCAATAGATAGAACAACCGTGTTATCATATGTAGCATTTTCGCTTTCGGATTTCCACCTTTAAGCATCGAATATGTGACAAAGAAAAGAATGATTCCGATAACCCAAGCCGTAATATGCATATGTGTCATTTTTTTGCCCCCCCGTTCAGTTTCCATTTCATCATATCATAGGCTTTTACAAAAAAACAAAACTAAGGATCTACCTGAATGGGTAAAAACCAACAATTTAATGAACATCATTTACATATATTCTTAATAGGTCCCTATCTGCGCATAACCGGTTTTTTACCATATGTAACCAAACGCCATATATATTCAATCGGTCCGTATTTAAACAGCCCCATCCACATTAAGGAAAGCAGAATTTGCAGGCAAAACAGGGCTATTAAGAAAACAAATCCTGTCGTATAAGAGACGGATCCATATAAACCAAGTCCATATGAATAAAAAATGGCCGTACTTACCATCGATTGGAACAAGTAATTGCTCATCGACATCCTTCCGATATACGAAAGCGGGTGTAAGAGGCGGAAAGCCCCTGCCTGTTCCGCCAAAAGCGCAATTGCCGTGATATAAAAAATCGTAAGTAATGGTCCTCCCAAATAATCTTGCACGAATATCGTACCAAAATGGTAAACCGTCACATATGGCAGAATCTTAATTGACATGCCCAATAGCAAGCTTACAATCGAAATCATTTTCAATTGTCGTTTATATTGGGTTGGATTTTGGAGAATTCCTTGTTTTGCAACGCCTGCACCAATTAAAAAAAACGGAAAAATCGATAAAAAAAGGATAATGGCATTATAAGGGTTGTTCACCATATACCAATCCAGTGCCCTTTGACTCATTATGTCCGTAAATGTACCAGATTGATAAACTTCCAAAGACTGTTTCATCATCGCCGAATCAGTCGTTATTGCCATCCCTTCCCTATCAAAAATGCCCAATATAAGAAATAGTGCACCCAATATCGCAAAAGACAGGACATAACAAACCGAGCCTAGCAGAATTAAATTCCTGCCCTTCATTTTATAAAAAAATAAAAAGGCAAACCCAAATACAGCATAATTAATGAGGATGTCCCCATGCCAAATGAAAAAGGCATGAATGCACCCAAGTATCAGCAGGAAACTTAGCCTTTTCATATATAGTAAAGGAAATGAAATGCCCTTTTCTTCAGTCCTTACAGCTAGTATGATTGCCCCGAAACCGAACAGAAAGGCGAATAACGGATAAAAGCTGGCCTGTGCGACAATATCACTGAATCTGTACAAAATCCTGTCCCATCCCCCTGACCACCGCTCTTCACCATCTATGTACAAGAGCGGAGAGTGGAAAGAAGGCATATTCACTAAAAAAATACCTAAAATGGCTAATCCACGTAAAACATCGATGCTTACGATCCGTTTATTTTCCTGCAATGGCACCATTGTGCCCTTCATAGGGTACACCCCCTTTCATCCATAGGGATTTAACATCTTTTCTATAACTCCATTGCACTATCTTTAACTTTCGTGACCGCTTTTTGCTTTTTTATCAGTATGACAAACAAGCTGCCCAATAAGCAAAAGATTCCTGCAAGGAAGAATGCCCATGTATAGGAATTGAATATTTTGAAGATAAGCCCTCCACCGTACGCCGCCACTGCTGCCCCCACCTGATGGGCCGCGAATATCCAACCGTATACAATCCCGCTTTTCTCCATGCCAAAGACTTGCCTTGAAATGCTTATGGTCGGAGGAACGGTGGCGATCCAATCCAAGCCATAAAAAACGGAGAAGATGATCAATAGACCGATTGAGCCCTCATTTAGCGCAAAAGGAAGTAAAACGAGGGAAGCACCCCTTAGAGCATAATACCAAAACAACAGCCAACGGTTATCAAAACGATCTGATAACCACCCGGATACAGTCGTACCAATCAAATCAAAAATTCCCATGAAAGATAGCAGTGATGCTGCCGTAACAACAGGTAAACCAAAACTAATGCAGTAAGAAATGAAATGTGTGCCGATCAACCCGCTCGTTGAAAGTCCGCATATAAAAAAGCTCCCCGCCAATAACCAGAATTCCTTCACTCTCACTGCTTCAATCAATGACTGAAAAGCCATGGCGATGGGGTTCTTCTTTTGGACTATAACTGCCTCCTGACTTTCCTCTTCTAATCCATATGGAAGAGTGCCAACTTCCATCGGATTGTTTTTCATGAATAAAAGGATGATTGCCAGCATGATCAAGCTAAGGATCAATATTAATCCGATCGCCCATCTCCATGAATAATTCTCAATGATGATGGCTAAAACCGGAAGTAAAATGAGCTGGCCTGTGGCTGTACTTGCCGTCAGTATCCCGACCGCCAGCCCCCGCCTCTTCTCGAACCAACGATTTGCCACATATGGGCTCAAGACCGTTAAAAACACTCCAGAACCCAATCCAATGATGATTCCCCAAATTAAAATGAGCTGCCACTCATGCTCCATGAAAAAAGTGAGGAAAATCCCTGCCAATAAAGTGGACATGGCCAATACCATCATTTTCTTCAATCCAAGCACTTCAATTAGAGCGGCCATGAATGGACCCGATAATCCATAAAGAAAAAGACTTATGGCGAAGGCTAAAGAAATGACGGACCGGTCCCACCCGAACTCACTTTCAAATGGTACGATGAATACTCCCGATGATGACCTAACGATTCCCGCTACAATAATCGAGAAGAAGGTTATGATTAAAATAACCCAGCTATAATGAATACGTTTCAATGCTCTCCCCCACAATCCAAAACTCTTAAAATCAACATGATGAAAAAGAAAAATCGAAATAATTTGAAATATTTTATAATAGTAACACTTTATCGCTAAACAGGAAGCTTTTTATCGAAACAAATTCCAATTCCAGTGCTCCTAAAATGATCGTCCTAATCCAACAATGAAACCGAAATTTAAAGGGGAACAGAAAAAACGCTGATCATTTCTGAACAGCGTTAGCGAGCTTCAATTAACGAATCTGCCAATTTTCCCCTTAGATTCCCAGTAATCATTACGGAGATGGATTTTTTGTATTTTCCCTGATGCCGTTTTTGGGAGTTCATCGACGAACGACACACTGGTAACTGATTTGAAATGAGCTAGTTTTTCTCGTGTAAAGGCCCTTATATCATCCTCCGTTAATTTCACGCCCGTTTTTGGCACAATGAAAGCATGCGGCGTCTCTCCCCACTTTTCATGCGGAACGGCAATGACTGCCGCCTCAAGAATGTCAGGATGTTCGTAGAGTATTCCTTCCACTTCTATGGAAGAGATATTTTCTCCGCCACTAATGATGATATCCTTTTTGCGGTCAACGATATCAACATTGCCATTTTCATCGATTGTGGCCATATCCCCTGTATGCAGCCATCCATTTATCAGTGTCTGTCTTGTCGCTTCTTCATTTTTCCAATAACCTAACATCACTCCATGACTGCGGACGATGAGCTCCCCGATATCCACGCCATCATGGGCCACTTCCTCACCATTGTCATGAATGACCTTTACCTCACTGCCTATGATGGGATAACCGGCTTTCGCCTTCATTCTGTATTTTTCTTTTTCCGAAAGATCATCGAATTCAGAACGAATCAGCGATATCAGACTAACCGGTGTTGATTCAGTCATTCCGTAAATTTGAATGAATTCCCAGCCTAACTCTTTTTCCACCCTTGTAACGAATGCAGGTGGCGGTGCGGAACCCGCAACGACGATTCGGATATCCTGCTCGAGATTCGGAACATTCCGTTCATAATATTGAAACAGGGAATTCAGAACAGTTGGTGCCATATGCATTATGGAAACCTTATGTTTTTGCAATGCCTCAAATATCATTTCGGGGCTGGTTTTCCTCAAACAAACTTGAGTGGCACCATTTGCCGTATAATAAAATGGGGCACCCCACCCATTCACATGGAACATCGGAAGTACATGCAAATATGTATCGCGGTCATTGACCCTGAAGTGATGCATCGCACCCAGGGCATGTAAATAGTTATTGCGATGAGTCAGCATCACCCCTTTGGGATTTCCTGTGGTCCCGCTAGTATAAAGGAGGCTCGAAACATCATTTTCATCCACGGACTCCCGGTTGAAGCACTTGTTATCATAACGTTCCAGCCAATAGTTGTAATCGGTTTCATTTATCTCTTCATTTTTATAATGAACGATTATGTGCTCCACCGATTCAAGTTCATCCTTGACAGGGGAAATTAGATGATACAATTCTTGATCTACGAAAAGGACCTTTGAATCGCTATGGTTCAAAATGAATACATAATCGGCAGGCTTCAAACGGATATTCAATGGAACGATTACTGCCCCAAGCTGAAAGACCCCATAAAAGCCTTCAAGCATTTCAATTGAGTTAGGTGCCAAATATGCCACCTTATCACCCTTTTTGACTCCAAGGTCCCTTAAACCATTCGAAAGCTGGTTTACACGGCCGTTCAGCTCTAAGTATGTTAAAACCTTGTCATCTCCAATGATGGCTTTCTTATCGCCATATAGTAAGGCTGCTCGATCCAAGAAATGCGATAAAACTAATGGTACATTCATTTCCTCACCTCTAATTTTATTTGAATATTCTGAATTAGTGTTATATTACCATATCTGTTATCGGGATTTCAATAACATTCACCATTGTTATATAACAACATATTTGTAGGCAGATGAATCACATCAATCATGAGTCAACATACAATACATTGAAACTCCCTTCAGTGATAGGCTCATGGCCTGAGATTCAAGGGAAAAACCAGAATAAAAAAAGGGTGATTTTCTTGCCGGCCATCGTAGGAATCGTTCAAGTCATCAATGCCAGTAACAGTGGAATTGTCCATATTGGTGACGTCTTTAAAATTAGTCCATATTCCGTTGCGAAAACTTTTTCGGGTGCTGGCTCGTTTAATACAGGTGAATCCATATCACTATATAATGCCTATAGCACCACAAATACAAATGATACAGATGGTATTGATCAGCCACTGGTCTTAAATCTCTAATGTTTTTAAGAAAGGAGTCAGCATGATCTTCAATATTCACCAGACCATACAAATCAATATGATAAAAATTCAAAGCATCGCCAATTCATCCGTTTTTCAAATAGGAAGTGCCGGGGTGATTAAACCATATTCCACATTAGCCAATACCGGTGGATTCACTGAGCCTGCTCCCGGAGTTGCAGCTGATGTAACCCCAGTAACCAGTTTCGTCCCATTTAATCGTCCTAATTCATAGGCATTCACCTACCTTCAACTTTTTCATATACTGTCTTATATAAAATTAACTTTTTTTGAAGGTGAGGTGTTGAATCGTGAATCAGGATCTATATTCGTACTCCATACAAATGCAGTGTTTTCTTGAAGCCCAGGATAAACGGATCATGAAACTTGAACACGAACTCAAACGCCTGACAGATGAACTTGCCGAGCTGAAAAATAAACCGCCAATCCATGTAGATAAAATTGAATATAAATTCGATCAGTTAAAAGTCGAATCTTTAGATGGAACGTTGAATATCGGTTTAAATCCCAATGATCTAAACAACATTGATGAATTTGCCGTCAACAACCAACCCGTTCCACCTGCACCGAACCTATTTCCAGGCAGAGAAATCGTTGTCCAAGAAATTCACAACGATATACTTTCAGACTTGGAAAATATGATCCACGATGTGGAAACCCAGGTAAAAGTATCATTGGAACCCTCTTATCATGACTTCATTAAGCAGGACGTCGAACGCCAGCTTCATCAACGAATCAATATGTATTTCGATAATCTTAATTATGCGGAACGTGCCCCGGAGCAAAGGGATAATATCAAGGAAAAAATCAGGGAAAAGGTAAAATCCGATATTCAAAACGCATTATTTCAATTCATTACCCATTCACAAGCCGAGACAGGAGGAAATCCAAATGGAGTTTAATGTAATCAATCACCAGCTTTGCGTAGGTGAAATTAAAGTTATCGGTGTAGCAAGCTCTGCTTTATTTCTAATAGGGGATGTGCAAACGGTCCAACTATCTTCCGCATTCGATACACCTCCGGAATCCCTTATCATCGGACCAGTCGTCCCATTTGCTCCAAAAGGATAAAAGAGATGTTTTCAAGAATGTCCAAAGTAAAGTCTATATCTACCCAGACAGTTCTTTTTAGCTCCACCTTGCAGATTGGAGACTGTTCTTATATTGACGGAAAATCATTTGCCTTGGCAGACCAGAAGAAAAGCGAAACTTTCGATTCAGTGGATGTTTACTTCGAAGACTATGACATTTTTAAAAAACCAATTTATATCCCTAGATTGAATGAACCAGTCATATCAAGTTTTTCAAATCCGAATCCCTTCATACGGGTCGGCAATATCAATATAATCGGGATATCAACCTCATCTGTTGTCGGTGTGGGGAATGTCGGTCATATACGTATGGAATCCAGAGTGAAACACATTCGGGAGATTTCTAATAAGACCGAAAAGACAACAATTGGGGATTCAACCACCACCGCTTAAATTTTAAAAGGAGGAATTCATATGCCAGCTATTGTCGGTCCAGTCCAAATATTCAATATCGCGGAAGGAAACCTGCTATTCGGGGATGCAGCCGTTATTTCGCCAAAATCTTCGAGCAAAACTGTCACCGGATCTGGTTCATCTAACACAGCTGCCATCGTTTTTACGGCCAATGGCCTGAATGGTAGTAATGTCCTTGATGTCAATGGGGTCGACCAGCCCATTGCAGGGAATAATTAGTCTAAGAAAAAGCCTCCCCTTTCCAGGGAGGCTTTTAAATTCGGCCTATTTTTCTAACATGTTAAATACTTGCTCGACATCTTTGTCTCCCCTGCCTGATAAATTGACGATCAGTATATCATCTCTTGTTAACTCTTTTGCGAGCTTCATGGCGTGGGCTAGAGCATGTGAACTTTCGAGAGCTGGAATGATTCCCTCTGCTTTGGATACTACCTGAAAAGCCTCAAGAGCTTCTTCCCCTTTAACCGTTACATACTCCGCCCGTCCGCTATCTTTCAAAAAACTGTGCTCGGGTCCTACGCTTGGGTAATCCAATCCGGCTGCTATGGAAAATGTCGGTTTTGGTTCCCCTTGTTCGTCCACTAACGTCAAACTTTTGAATCCGTGCAATACTGCCGGGACACCTTGCGAAATACTTGGTGCTTCACTTGGCTCTACACCAATTAAACGGACATTTTCTTCATCGATATAATGAGCAAAAGCACCAATTGCATTACTTCCCCCTCCTGCACAAGCAATGATGGCAGTTGGCAGCTTTCCTTCCTTTTCAAGGATCTGGCGCTTTGATTCTTCACTTATGATTGATTGAAAATGCTTAACGATCGTTGGATATGGATGCGGGCCCACTGCTGAACCAAGCAAGTAAAAAGTATTCTCATAGTTTTGCACCAAATCATTCAATGCCTCATCAACGGCATCCTTCAATCGTCCCTGTCCCTTTTCGACCGCTACGACCTTTGCCCCCAACAATTCCATCCGAAAAACATTCAATGCCTGCCTCTCCGTATCCAGCTTACCCATATAGATCACACACTCCATGCCAAACATCGCACATGCAGTAGCTGTAGCCACACCATGCTGCCCAGCGCCCGTTTCTGCAATGATTCGTTTAGCACCCATCCGTTTAGCGAGCAGGATTTGTCCAATCGCATTATTAATTTTGTGAGCACCTGTATGATTCAGATCCTCACGCTTCAAATATATTTTTGCCCCGCCAACCTTTTTCGTTAAATTCTTTGCAAGTGTTAACGGGTTTTCACGTCCGACATATTCTTTCAGATAATATTGAAACTCTTCAATGAATTCCGGGTCATCCTTATATTTCAGGAATTCCGTTTCCAAAGTATCCATAACTTCCTGAAGCTCACCCGGTACGAAGCTTCCACCGAACTCACCAAAGTATCCCTTGCTCTTGATCTCACTCGTCATACTCATCTCTACTCCTTTAAAAAGGTATTTTTCCCCACTAGTATATAGTAAGCACTTATGTCTTTTCAAACTATTCTGTTTATTAAACCAAAAAGAAGCGTCCCACATCAATGGGACACTCCTTCTCTCTTATACTTCCAATATATGCGAGCCATCAAAGAAAAACAAGTAACGGCCAGTTACCTTCTTATTCATTATCCCTTCAACAGCCCGCGTATAAAGCTGAAGCTGCATCCGGTATCTATCGGCAAGAATCTCTTTAGCCCCTTCATACCCGCTAGCAAAACGGCCGGTAATGGTATCCGTTTTATAATCGAGGAGCACAAGACCTAGTTCATCCTCAAAGATACAATCAATCACACCTTGAATAAGGATCTCTTCATCTCCAGCTGCCCAATCGCTGTAAGCTTCCTTTGCAGGCAACGACATCGTAAATGGCACTTCACGGCGAATGTTCCCGGCCCTCTGCATTCTTTGCCCGATTTCAGTGTCAAAGAAATCGACGATCTTCTCAGGGTCCACAGCTTCTTTCTGTTCCTCCGTCAACAACTCACGTTGAATCAAATCAACGATCAGTTCCTGAATCGAATGAATGGTAATCTCTTTAGATAGATCGATATGCTGCATGACTAAATGTGTAATCGTACCCCTTTCAGCAGGAGTCAGTGACTTTTCTTGCATGAAAGTCGGCCGCTTCGTGATAGGCCGTTTAAATTTACGCAACAACTCTGTGGAGCTTTGCTCGTCCTTGAGTTCATATTGCCTTTTTAGTTCTGAAACGGATTGCTTGGAACGATACACCGTCGCATCATGTCCGGGGTACTCCCACTCCAGCTGTTCCTTGATATCATCATAAAACTCGGAAGTGATACCGACCTTCTCCGATTTCTGGACATGATCAAGCATTTGCTCTTGAACCAGCGCCTCTTCCTCATCCAGAACAGCAAGCTCTTCACTTGGAATGACGGAAATGGACCAATTCGATGGATGCGACTCCATTTCCAAGCCTTGACCAGCACCACCAAGAGAATCCCGATGCCGGACAAGGGATGGACCAATCCAATCAAGATAACTTTTTGCACCTGCCCGTACATAGTCCTTCAATAGCCACTCTCCATGTGCCGCATTGCTTTTCCAGTTCTGCTGCGTTTTTTCAGCATCATTGATACTGGCAATCAAATAAAGCTTTTCCTTAGCCCTTGTAAGCGCCACGTAGAGGACACGCATTTCCTCGGCAATTAATTCAAGCTGCTTTTTTTTCTTGAAAGCCATTTGAGGAAGGGATGGATAAGTGATCCTTAATTCTGAATTCACATACTTTGCCGCAAAGCCATAATCCTTATCCAGTAAATAGGACTTACGTAAATCCATCATATTGAATTGCTTGGAAAGGCCCGCGATGAACACGATCGGGAACTCAAGCCCCTTTGAGGAGTGAATCGTCATCAGCCGTACCACATCTTCCTGTTCCCCTAAAGCCCGAGCTGCGCCTAAATCATCTCCACGTTCTTGCATCCTTTCTATAAAACGCAAGAAACGGAACAGACCGCGGAAAGAACTTGCTTCATATTGCCTTGCCCTGTCATACAGCGCTCTTAAATTAGCCTGACGCTGTTTGCCACCCGGCATCCCACCTGCAAAATCATAAAACTGCGTTTCGCGGTATAGGAGCCAGATCAAATCCGATAATGCTTCCTGCCTGGCAAGCTTCCTCCACTTCACGAGTTTTTTATAAAAAGCAGAGGCTTTTTCATAAAGCCCCGGATGTTCTTCAGGGTCACTCTTCCTGTAAAAATCAGCTAGCGCTTCGTAATAGCTTCCTTTATGGAATAAACGCACCTGTGACAACTCTTCTTCATCCAGCCCAACGATAGGTGAACGGAGAACGGAAGCCAATGGGATATCCTGTTGCGGGTTATCTATCACCTTCAATAAGGAAATCATGATGGCCACTTCGGTCGCTTCAAAATACCCTGTCGATAAATTGGCATATACCGGAATGCCCTGCTTTTTAAATTCCTCCATGATTTGCGGTGCCCATGGCATCGAACGAAGAAGAATGACCATGTCTCGATAAGTGGCAGATCGGTACTTTTGAGTTTTCGTATCATATATCCGATGCTTTTCGCTTATAGCCTTTTTGATGAGCTTGGCCATCTGCCTTGCTTCAAGTTGCGCTTTTTCAAGCTCCTCGGCTTCAAACCCGCCATCCGATCCTTCCGTTTCCGAATGAGCTTCCGGATCGGCTGTTCCATCGATTAAATGAAGTTCAATCGGATTTGGATCGTCTTCGGGATATGGAGCACCTTTTTTCAATTGGGCATCTTCATCATAATCAATCTCACCGACTGTAATGCCCATCAATTGTTGAAACAGAAAATTGGTCCCATCGAGAACTTCCTTACGGCTCCGGAAATTGCGGTTTAAATCAATTTTCAGTCCGGAATCGACACCATCATGGGTAAAACGTGTGTATTTTCCAAGGAAGAGATTCGGTTCCGCAAGCCTGAACCGGTAAATGGACTGCTTGACATCGCCTACCATGAAAAGATTCCCATTATATTCGCCATCAGCCGTCACCAGCTTTAAGATGGATTCCTGGACAAGGTTCGTATCCTGATACTCATCTACGAGTACCTCTTTGAACTGGTTCCTGTATTCTACGGCTGCGGCTGAAGGTTTTCGTTCACCATCCACAGTTTCCCCTGTCAAAATTTGAAGACAATAATGTTCCAAATCGGCGAAATCCACCAAGTTCTTTTCTGCTTTTGCAGCAAAAAATCGCTCGTCAAACTGTTTAACAAGCATTACAAGTGTATCGACATAGCCCTTGAGCTCCCTTATATCCCGCAGATAGCTTTCGGGTTTACGGGAAAATAACTCTTCCTGTAACGATTTGATGATCTTCTTCGCCTTATCACGATACTTGGTAGCCTCATCCGTAACTTCTTTGATGAAATCTCCACCAGTAAGGCGTTTTGCCGTACCAAATTTCACATTTTGGATTTCTTCATAAAGAGCGTTCCAGGATTGGTCCTTCACTTCCGAAAGTTTAGCAACCAGGGCAAGATCAGCTATATAGTTCTCAGCCCTTGGTGCCGGACCTCCAGGGATTTTTGTCAACTTAAGCGAGCGTTCCACTAAGTCCCTGGCAGTGTCCAATTGCAAGCCAATATCGAACTTCAATGAATCGATAAACGAAAGATCGTCAATCCCATCATCATCTGCCAACTCATACATGCTAGCAGCACCATCGAGCCATCGGGCCGGATCTGGATTCGATTGCGAAAAATCATGCAGCGACCGAACGATATTCTGAAGCGCATCATCGTTTCGATCGCTTGTGAAGGCATCAACCAAATTAAAGAACTCTTCATTATCACTTTGGCCATACTGCTCCTCGAAAAGCTCTTCCATCACTTCATCACGGAGCAGCTGTATCTCAGTAGAATCTGCAATCCGGAAGCCCGGGTCGATATCCGTCAGATAATAATACTTCCTGATCACCTCTAAACAAAAGGAATGAAGTGTGGAAATCGAAGCACGATTAATCAAGCTCAACTGCTTACGCAAATGCTGTGAATGCGGATTATCATTGATCGCTTTTTCCAATGCCTCACTTATCCGATGGCGCATTTCGGCAGCCGAGGCATTGGTGAATGTAACGACGAGCAGTTCATCAACATCGATTGGATCTTCTTCGGAAATGACTTTTTGAATAATCCGATTGACCAGCACCGCTGTTTTCCCCGAACCTGCAGCGGCCGCAACCAGAATGTCCTGATCTTTAGCCCATATCGCCTTCCATTGATCTTCCGTCCAAGTCACATCTCCTGGCAGAGCAGGAATTTTCGTTTTACTCATCGTTCTCTCCCTCCCCCCTTAATAGCTCAAGAACGTCATTTTGTTTCTTCTGTGCCAAATTCCTGAATTGGTTTTCCTCCAGTGACTGGTCGAATTGGCAAACAGATTTAAAGGAACAGAAGGTACACGGTGTTTTTTCCTTTAATTTATATGGCGTTATATCCACATCACCATCGACCATTCGATCACCAGCTTCCTGATAAATACGGCGCACATGATGATTCAGAAGCGAAAACTCTTCCCTGCTGGCAACTTTGGAAGCCGCAAGGAGGGATCCGTCCTTTTTAAATCCAGCTGGAATGATATCCGACTTACCCGAATTTTCAATATCAAGCGTGGTATCCATCATCTGAATGACATTTGAATGATCTAGTACAAGTCCATTCATTTTAAAACTTTTATAAATTTCTTCTTCAATTTTATCCAAACTGAGCATTCCCTTTGATTTGACAACGGGATTATGCACATGAAAATACAAAACGCCGGCTGGAACCGCTTCTTTTCCTATTAGCGACTTGGAATGGGTGACGACGATATCTAGGTATGTCAACATTTGCAGTGCGAGTCCATAATACACTTCACTCATGTTCAGTTCCTTTTCACTCGACTTATAATCGAGCACACGCAAATAGACACCCTCATCTTCTTCCGCTTTATCCACGCGGTCGATCCGCCCGATCAATTCCATCTTCGTACCGTTTTTCAACGTGAATGAAAGTGGGGGAAGCTCGCCATTTTTTCCGAATCCAAGTTCTAATCCGACTGGGGCAAAACCGCTCACCTTTGCATGTTCACTTAATACGATAGAGGCACGTCCAATCACATGTTCCAGTTTCCTGCGTAGATAGTGATGGCGGTTCGTACTTAACAAAATCTGATTTTGGAGTTTAGGAGCAAGTCTCTCCACAGCAATTCTGGCAAGCTCCAAGCATTGTTCCGGGGTCAATGCAGACCAAGGAATATCATTTTCCTTTAAATAATCGGAAATCATTTTCAACGCGCCATGGAACATCTCGCCTATATCCGGAGCATCCAATCGGAAAATTTGCCGTTCCCTCAATTTCAAGCCATGAGCGGCATAATGGGAAAACGGGCAGCTATTGAACATTTCCATCCGGGATACACTTGTAAGAATGCTCTCACCGTATAATTGCTTACTTGTTTCTCCAGATAATTTCTTTGTTCTATTTTGATAAAAAAGGCTCGATAAAACCTTAGTTGCTGAGGGACCGGCCGTTTCATCATCCATAATGGCATTATATACATCCCACCACAGTGAATGGATTGGATAGTTCCTTTTTTTCAGCTGCAATTGGGCAGCCAGGTACGATAGGGCCACATCATGATTTGCAGCATATTTCACCTGTTCCTCAGCAGGAAGATCGGACGGATCGTTCATATAATACACATCGGACACGTTGGGCAATACGTCCCTTACCCGTTTCAAATAGGATGAGGGTAAAAGTGCCTTCCCTTCCTCATCGGCAAGCGGATATGATAAACAAAGGGTCTCGGCAGGCGTAGTAAATGCTTTGTACGCTGTAAACTCCTCATCAAGCAGGCGCACTTTTGAACTTGGGGCAACATCAAGTCCACCAGCCAGCAGCACCTCACGATCACTATCTGAAAATATCCCATCAGATACAGCTTTTCCTGGCAGAACCCCTTCGTTCAGGCCGATAACAAAAGCTGTCTTCACATCATCCAGGCGGGATAAATCTAGATTGGCAACCAATACTTGGTCAATTGCCGGAGGTACCAAAGAAAATTCAAGAGACTCCAGACCAGCTTCAATGATAACTGCAAACTGTTTCAGGGAAAGCTCTTCCCCGCTCAGCAGTTCAACGAATTGGTCCAATAGGTCGACAACTGCATTCCATGTTTGCTCATGCTCTCTTGCCGATACCAGATCACCTGCTTCTTCTGCCTCTTGTTTCAGCTTTTCCAATTTTTCCGGTACATGCAATTCTTCCAGGTATAGATAAAGGGCTTCACACAATTCCCTGCCATTAACAGCCTTTTTAACACGTTTTGAGAGCTTCAAGATAGGCTCGGTAAATAATTGCTTCAGCTCATTCAACTCTTGCTCAAGCTGCATTTCCTTATCCGTTTGATTTCGGTCCTCTAGTTCCAGTCCGCGGAAGCGCCGGTAGGTCCAACGATCTTTGGACGTCCACCTGCTTCCTTTAATGCCACGGGCCAGCACATAGTTTTCCAGCTTATCTACCTGTTCGCGCATTCTATCATGGTTATTTTGCAGCGGAAATAGAAGCTCCGTCTTGATCGCACGAAATACCGGCTCATAACGCCAATAGCCATTGATGATCTCCAAAGTGGAACGAATCAGTTCGATTAGAGGATGATTCAGCATCGTCCGTTTGGAATCGACGAACAAGGGAATTTGATAATCCCGAAAAACAGTTTGTAAAATATCTGCGTACGCTTCTCCATTCCGGACTAAAATCGCAATATCACTGAAACGGTGCTGTTTCTGTCTGACCAGCGACAAGATGTCCCTGGCAACTCCTTCAATCTCGGCTCTGCGGTTAACTGCCTGGGCGATCGTTACATCAGGCGACTGCTCAAACGCTTTGGCAGGTCTAATGGCAAAATAAGTTTCCAGATGATTCAGTCCCGGGCTCTTTCCAAATCTTTCCGTCCCTTTTAAGATCCGATCTTCTGAAATCGGTATGCCATTCCTCAATCCAGCCTGATAAAGGTGATGATATAGATTTCCCGTTTGCCTGAACAACTGCAAATCATCCGGAGCATATTGTCTATAGGGCTGATCTAACGTCAGCGAGATCGTTACACTCCTGCACAGCTTGATCATTTCTTCCACAATCAATAATTCCTGTGGAGTCAAACTATAAAAACCATCGATATATATATCCGCTTCCTTTATATAGGAAGAATCAGCCATTTTCTCGATCAGTAAAGTGAAGTAGTCCTCGGAATCCAAATATTTGTTAACCATTTCATCCTCAAAAGCCTGATAGACCAATTCAAGATCATGCAGTTTATCCTGAATGCCGCTGCCGGCCTGTGAGGTTTCGGCCAAATAGTTTTGAATGTCATCAGGTTGGATGCAATACTGCTTGAACTCAGCCAGCATTAGCTCCATCTGCGCAATGAACCCCTGCTTATCAGCAGAACGACGAAACATCTTTAATTCTTCCTTTTTATCATCCATGATCTTCCGTATCAACATATTAACGCCAACGCTGTCCAAATGCAGCCGGCTCATCCCCCCGGTCTCCTGAAGAACGCGCCAAGCAAGCCTGCTAAAACTAAAAACCTGTGTCCGGATCATTCCGGCAAGGCCTGGTGTTTTAATTAATTTATATTCAGATAGAAACGTCATCTGATCAGGAACGAGGTAGATAATTGGATTTCCTTCGGGATCTTCTGCCAATTTGGAGCGAATTTCGCCCAATATATTCGAAGTTTTCCCTGCACCCGATCTTCCCAGTAAAAAACGGAGTGACATCTCTTTTTCCCCCTTACAACATAATATCTAGATCCATCATACCAGAAATACTTTAGTAACCATGACTAGGTTTCTGTTTCCAATTAGAATTACTTTCTATTATTTTAACGTTTCCCCTGAAAAAACACCAATCGTACGTTCGTGTTTTTCCCCAAAAGAAAAAGCCCACATAATTTTTGGGCTTCTACGATCATTCACCTGTAAATCTATAATTGAATTCTTTGACCGGCCAATATCGAACATCCACTTTACCGACAACATTTTCAACCGGTATATAACCAAAGTGACGGCTGTCAGCACTTTCAAGACGATTATCACCCATGACAAAAAGCTTGCCCTCGGGAACTTTGGTCACATCCGTCAATTCTTTTAATGTAAAATCACCCGTAAAATCCTGTCCCGGGAAACCTTCCTTGAATTTCTGAAGATAAGGCTCATCGACTTTCTCACCATTTACGTAAAGCCAATCATCTTTATAACGAATTTGGTCACCTGCAACGCCTATAACTCGCTTAACATAATCTTCTTGTGAGTTCGCATGAAAAACAATAATGTCAAAACGGTTGATATCATGAATATGGTAATTGATTTTATTCACGACAAGTTTATTTCCATCTTCTAGGGTCGGCTGCATCGACTTCCCTTCAACATCATAGCTTGAAAAGAGAAATGTACGGATCAAGATGTAAATAACAAAAGCTATCATCGCTGGTTTTATCCAATCGGATAAAGAATTCTTGTTTGTTTTTTCCATCTAGTTCAACCCCTACTGCATTTATATACTAATTTATTGTCCCTCTTCCCTCTTCATGCTTTTATTTAACCGGACTTCAAGTCTTTTCCCCACATACCATAGGATAAAGATGACGATCCCGATAATGATCGTACGCACAGGTTTATGAATTAAGGATACTAGATCGTAACCTACGAAGCTGATCGTAAAGATCATCACCGCTTTCCCTCCCACTACTGCAAGTCCATATTGCAAGGGACTGACTTTTGAAAGTCCTGCCACGATATTAACGATGGCCGAAGGTGTAAAAGGGAAGCAGAGCAATATGAACAAAGGTCCGAATCCATGGCTTTCCACCCAAACCATCAACCTCTGCACCTGTTTATGCTTTTGCAAAACTCGGAAAAATCTCATTTGACCATATCTTCTAATAATCCAAAAGATCAAATAAGAGCCCGCTACCGCCCCAATCCAAGAAAATAAAAAGCCCCACCAGAGCCCAAAAGCCGTTGCGTTAGCTAGCACGAACACCACTAAAGGCAAAAAGGGCAAAAAAGCTTCCAACATCGGCAGTAAGATCCCAGGAATTGGACCGAATGAGCGATATTGCTGAATAAGTGCAGATATATGATCAAGTGTAAACCACTCGCGTATAGTATCCAAATCCATAATTATCTCCCTCGACATGCTGCTATCAAAGCAGCATAAACTTATTAAAAACTGTTTATTTTAGATATATCACTTTCCCCTGAAATTGCAAGAATTATTACCCATATACCTTCATACTTTCCCTAACTCCGGAAAACATAATCTTGTTAACGAATATTTCTAGATTTATCAGCTTGCATATACACTGAAAATACATTAGGATAAAAAACAGAACAAATGTTCTTTTTCCTGCATGGTATACATACTAATATTAAAAGCCGTGCTATTAGAAAGGAGCGGTCATGATGACCCGCATTCCAGAAGATGACCGTAATATGATTGAAAAAGCCATCTACCTCCCTATGGTTATAACAGTCTTAAACCGGGATCTCAAGGTCATCGAAATTAGTCCATTTAAATTAAAAAGGCCCTATTCGGAGCTAGTCGAACATATTTTAAAAGTGGTTCAAGACGAACTTGCCGAGGTAAGGCGATATTTGCGCAAGGAGAATATTAAAGTTAGTGAAATCAAACGCGATGAATCCTTCACGATGTATTGTTTTTTATATAAAGGATACGAGGAACATCATAATTATTTCAATCCTCGCCTGCGCAACAAAACCGAAGAGTTGTTATGTTCTTACTTTTTCGAAAAAAAACACCGTTCAAGGAATTAGCGGGTTACAGGCATCGCCACTATATGTTTGTATGTTTGTGAAATATGGGTATGTTTGTGAAATATGGGTGTTTGGAGCATTTCGGGAAGGATACAGATGCCCTTCGTTGTAAGTAACATTCACCTGTATGAATATTCCATAATCAAAATATAATTGGCTAGTACAAACATTAGCGCCATGAAATATCATTTTTCTATCAAGGCATAACCTATGTAATCAAAGTGCATATATCCTTAACCTTTTAGTTTTGAGAACCTTTAAATCAAAGTTATCTACATGTTCCTTGGCAAAGGTAGGAGTGGTGTTTCCACCCTCATCAAACCAAGGGCACTCCCCATATTGATGAGAAAGTTAGGAAAACAGTTATATTGAAAGAGGTGCTTGGAAAAAAAAATCAATGCTAAAGTAACCAATGTCATTACCTGCCGTGTATCACATCACTCACGATTTGCACTGAACGATTTCTAAGGACACATTCCTTAACGAATAATAGGCCGGTCGGGCTCGTCTGTTCATAATTAGTCATTTTAATCACCTATACGCCTATTATAACCATTCGCCAACACTATCATTTTAGAGTCCGTATAACGTTTTTTTTGCAAAAGATTGTTAATTGCATATCCATACCTATATCTACTAGTAACGATCTCTTGATATAAAACGTATAAATCAAAAAAGAACTTTCAGAAAAAAATAAGAACCTTTCGCGAATAGTTTGTGAAACATTGAACAAAATTGTTGTTGCATTGTGGGTGTCTATATATTTTGTATTAAGAAATAATCATCAACAAACTTATACCCCCATTGTTTAATCGTAAAAAAATTTCCCCAATCCCTTATTTCTCATAAAAACCATGCAATGTTTTATTTGCATGGTTTAATTTGTAGCCAAAAGGATTTGTATCTAAATTTTAAAACAAAGTTGATTGGAACGAAAGCTGCGATACTCCTGCTTAGAAAAGCGTGTCCAAGGGAGACCCCTCAGGCGCAAAGAGCGCCGAGGAGGCTCCCGGGGCCGCTCGCTGAAAGCGAGTTCCTGGAGTGGAAATCAACATTTAAATTGTACAAACCAAAAAAGCAGTAGACAAACTCATCAACATTCTCTGTAATAAAATATTTTGTTGGTAATCCTAACTTTCTATATTACTTTCAACATTCTTCTTATAAAATTCTGGGAGTAATAGATTTTCCATTGATTTTCACCTGTAAATTAATAGCTTTATCACTTAGACATAAATACCTAGTTCCATTTCACCTAACCATGATTCAGACGCCCATCTCCCTTTTTTTATCACCAAGAAAATCATGCCCAAATCCCCATTTTTTCGGTTAAACATGGTAAATTATTATTTGGAGGGGAAAAAATGAAGAAAATAAATATTCTACTGGTCGCTGTTCTTGTTTTGTCTTTATTCACTGGACTTAAAACAACCGAGGCAGCCTCAAATGTGAAGGTACATTTCATCAACGTAGGACAAGGGGAT
The DNA here is from genome assembly GCF_043656335.1 of Peribacillus sp. NPDC056705. NCBI lineage: Bacteria > Bacillati > Bacillota > Bacilli > Caryophanales > Bacillaceae > Peribacillus > Peribacillus sp. NPDC056705. The sequence goes on from NZ_JBHTYI010000009.1 coordinate 156,326, forward strand.
TCAATCCTTATCCAAACAGGTAACGAAAACGTTTTAATCGATGGCGGCGGTAAAGGAAAGGGCGACGAAGTTGTAGCCTACCTAAAAAAACAAAAGGTAAAAACACTTAATGCATTAGTATCCACTCACCCAGATGCGGATCATGTGGGCGGTCTGGCTTATGTGATTAAATCGCTTAATGTTAAATCTGTGTATGCCCCTAAAGTTTCTCATACTACACAAGCATACAAAGACTTTTTAACGGCTGTTAAGCAGAAGAAGCTTACAATAAAAAAGGCGCAGACTGGCGTGGAAATCAACACTAAAGCTAAGGATAATTCCCTTAAATTCATTGCACCAGTTAAAGAATATGCTAAGTCTGACTTAAATAATTGGAGTGCAGTCCTTTTACTTAAACACGGCAAAAAAACGTTCTTGTTTACAGGTGATGCTGAAGTAAAAGCAGAGTCAGACATGCTGGCTAAAAAACTGGTACCAAGTGTGGATGTACTCAAAGTCGGCCATCATGGTGCAAAAACATCAACAAGTTCAGCTTTCATTAACAAAGCAAAACCGAAATACGCTGTAATCAGTGTAGGGAAAAATGGATATGGGCACCCTACTTCTACTGTTGTAAAACGGTTGAATTCAGTGAAAGCCAAAACTTATCGCACAGATAAATCAGGTAACATTATTTTTACTTCTACAGGTCAGAAAATTACTGTAAAGACGGTGAAATAAATGATACAAGGAATTATCGATCGCTTCGAGGGAAAGATCGCTGTCGTTGAAATCGAAGGCGGCGACATAAAGGATTTTCCTAAAAGCGCCCTTCCCAAAGGAGCAAAAGTAGGAGATATGCTGATTATCAATGGTAATACGATCACCATTTCCAAAGAAGGCACTAAGCAGTTAAGAAAAGAGATTGACGATTTAATGGATGAATTATTTGAGGATTAATTCCGGGGCCCTTCTTTAATAAGAAGGGCTTGCTTTAATTTTGAATGAATCCCATTTACATTCTTTTATGGTTATCCCTGAAACCCTCTAACGCGGTACATACTTTGACATAACCTCTGAAGGCTTTGCCCCATTTGGATCGGAAAACAGATAGAAGGATTTCCTCTTTGTCTCCTCAATTCTCTGGATCAATTTCGTTTTTAAAAAAGATGTCCGGTGCAGCTGGTTTTCGAAAGAACTGCATGATACTGCTATATCGATGGTTTGTCTATTCCTGAATGTGATGGTTGTATGTTTGGAATCCAGGCGATCATAGGTTGCCACATGCTCATGTGATAGCCAGATGCATTGAGGACGCAACGGAGATGTAGTCGGAAAGAAGAAAATCGAACTGGTCGGATCAATCGCGATCGGTGCTTTATGTGTGATGTTTATGAGCTGTTTCGTGCCTTTCTTGCGTCCTTCATAGCTTGATCCGAAGAACTCACAGCTTTTCTTTATTATTTCCATGGGCTTAAACGGGGAGATGAACTCGTCCTCCATTTCAACGATACGGGAATATATTTTACTGCCGTAATTGATTGGTGAAACCATTAGTGTATGTGGCGTAATTTCAAATTCCTCAATAATTCCCTGATTATTTTCCTTCATTTTAATCCACCTCTTCCTCATTGCTAAACACCGCTTTTACTTTTTCGAAGCTTATACCCTTGATTGCTTGTACCCTTCCATTCCCCATTATCCAAGAAGAGTGAAGGGGGATAGCAAATGTATGTTAAATTCCTCACTATAATAGCACAACCCTTAAACATAAAAAGGAAGTTCACAAAAAATTAAGAATTCTTTTATATAGTGGCTTTTTCGTCATCTAAACGACACATTTTCTAATAATGTTTAAATTTTTAAAATTTTCAGTTGATTTTATCCACTCAAATCCATATAATAATAAAAAGGGTCAGGGGTGGTAACTTTGAAAAATGAAAAATCTTATTCAGAGTCAGTGAAGTCCTTATCAATGAGCGAAATGAAAAACGATGCCGTGGTTCAGGAAATGTTAATTGATATGATTATTCAGGAAGCCGTCCTTACTACCAAAAAGAATATCCTTGCAAAAAAGATCGATGAAGCCTTGGATATGAAAAACAAACCTTTATTCTTAAAACTAAGTTCTGAAATGAACGTTTTACTAAAACAGTTTGGCAATTAAAATGCATGAATAAAAAAAGCCTAATGATCAAAAAAGCCTCCCATAATGTCGGGAGGCTTTTCTAATTATCATCACTCTTTATGAAACATCCCCATGACCTCGGCTGTTTCGGTTATATTGACAAAAGCATTCGGATCCACTTCTTTTATCATCGTTTTTACATCGGTTAACTGATAACGTGTTATGACTGTCATCATTACTTTACTCTTTTCTCCTGAATATGCACCTTCACCATCCATGACTGTAATCCCACGATAAAGGTTGGTCAGGAGCTTGGTTTTCATTTCGTCACTCTTTTTGGTAACGATCATCAAAGTTAATTTAATGTGATTGGAATGGATCGTATCGATCACCTTTCCTGCTGCATAAATGGAAATCAGCGTATATAAGGCGGCATCCCAACCAAAGATGAAGCCTGAGATAACCACCACAACTGCGTTCATCACTGAAAGCAATGTACCAAGTGGAAAGTCGCTCTTCTTTGCCAATAGCATGGCAATGATATCAAAACCGCCTGAAGAACCTGAAGCGCGAAAGATGATGCCTATACCAAATCCCGATATGATTCCGCCAAATAAAGAAGACAAAATCGGATCAGTGGATATTCCGTGAACTGGAATGAAGTATAAACTGACGGATATCACGACAACTGATAATATCGTATAGGTGATAAAACGTCTCCCTAATTTCAAGTATCCAAGAATGAGCAATGGCAGGTTCAACAGAAAATTCAATATCCCTGTGTTGACCGGGGTGATGATTCCGAACATAATCGCAAGTCCACTAAGTCCGCTGCTTAAAATTAAATGAGGTATCAAAAATAAGTTATAGGCTACTGCAACAAGCACTGAGCCCATAGTGATCAAAAGTACATTATACATATCCGATCTCCTTAAAACGAACTGGGAATTTAATTTATTATAGTAGAGAACCTTAGATTTTTAAAAATAATAGTTTTTTCTGAAAACAACTTACAAACTTACATTTTTCCGATATAGAAGAAAAAAGCCAGCTGGTTTTCAGCTGGCTTTCAATCACCCTTTGTATCTGTATTTTCAACCGTTGAAATCCTCTCGAGCATGGTTGGATGGGAATACCGCAGCCATTTAACCAGGAATGGTGGGTTGACTTGACTCAAGCCCGACCTCGTGAGTTCCTGAAACGTCGTGATTGCTGATTCTTTATCCCCGGTCATTTCTATTGCATAACGATCAGCCCTTGTTTCTTGATATCTTGAAACATAATTGGACAGCGGACTCGAAGCAAAGAGCAGCACAGACGTTATTAAGAGAAATAAAGGAAGAGAAGAAATGCTGTCAATAGAACGAACCTTTAACAGGTGGCCCCAGCGTCTAATGATAAAATTCATGATTTTCGATGTCAGCCACAAACCGATTAAAGTCAGTCCTAAATAACCTGCAATCCCTATATAAATATGCTTTTCCACATAATGAGCCATTTCATGTGCCATGATAAAAAGGATTTCATCTTCCTTCAGTTTAATCAGGGTCGTATCCCAAAGGACTATCCTTGAGTTGGAACCTATGCCTGTCACGTATGCATTCAAGGCATTTGTCTTTTCCGCCATATTTACTTCATACACGTGTTCAGCAGGAATTTCAGCCTGTGAGGCAAGTGCCAATATCTCCGTTTCCAGCTCTTTATTTTTAAGCGGATAGAATTCATTATATAGCGGATCAATCAATACAGGCTGTACAAACATCAGGAACAAGGTAAATGGAATGGACAACATCCAAGCATAGAGCCACCACTTCTTCACACTTTTCTTCATTAACCAATACAAAACGGACACGATGATGAACATCATCCCGAAATTCACCCAGAATTCGATGACTCCATCCTTCATCCACGAGGTGAAACTTTGTGTACTTATATGGTAACTCCTGCTCATCCGATATCCAATGAAACTGATCGGAAACAGTGCCAGGTAAGAAATAACGGAAAGCCAGAATAAGTAGATGCCCGTTCTGACCGCTTTCCACCTCGAGACTGCTATTGAAGACTTTTCAAATGCTTTTGAAAATCCGAATAATAAAATGAAGAAATACAGCAGCCATTCATATGGCGTGGATACGAAAAAAATAAAATTCCGCAGTCCTGAATACTCTTCGCTAAGCTTTAGTTCCCTTGCATTAAGGAATGTTGCAGGATCTGCTGCAGTTCCACGCAAAGCTTCGGGAATCGAGGTATCAGCTCCATAAAAAATATACCAATACATTGCCGCTGCATAAAGGATATATAACAGAATCGCTCTTCCAGCCCATTTTCTAACCATGTTGCCCCTCCTTAAACGAATCTCCCTCTTAATAGTTTAATCCAAAATGGACAGGTTAGAACCCCATTTCCCTTCTATATTATTTATTCCTTTCACTCTCCATCATTTTGTTTAGTTTTATTTTCTATTATCAACCTTATGATTTAACAGAATACTCCTTCAGGCAAAAATGCACTTCCGGGATAGTATGGGCATACGAGGAGGTGAAATGATGAATATGCAGGGATATTTTATAAAAACCGGAGGGCCGGGAGGTTTAAGGCAACGGCGAATTAATCCCTTTGCCGCCACCTAATTGATTTGATGTAATTCGTTTCATCAAATTTTTTGGAATGTGAATTCGTCAGAAGCCGACTACGGAACGGCGGGCATGAGTAGGATTAGTCACCCCTTTATCCCGTTTTTTTGAAGACTATACAAAAGTGCCATAAGCTCCGGTCGATTATTAACATTCAGTTTTCTGTAAATGCGGCTTATATAGTTTTTTACCGTGCCGACGGATAGAAAAAGCTTTTTTGAGATTTGCTGATTTGTTTCACCTTGGGTCAGCAGGATAAGCAGTTCATACTCACGTTTAGAAAAGCCCCCCAATTTTTCGATTGCCTTATCCAAAGTTACTGTTGACCTTTCAGCATCCTGCTGCAGCTTCTTCATTAAATTTGTTTTAAATGAAGCAGGATAAACTATCTGACCGTTGGCACATTGACGGATTGCCGACAGCACCTGTTTCATTCCGCCATCCTGTAACACATAACCTGCTGCACCATGGCATATCGCTTCGATAAGATAATGACCTTCTGAATGGGCAGTAAAAATGATGAAAGGAGTGGATGGATATTTTACCTTTAAGATTGGCATGACTTCCTGTCCATACTTCCCTGATGACCGGGCATCAATAAGAATGACATCTGGCATGACTGATGATGTGTGATTAAAATCAAGAACGTCCATTTCATTTCCAGTCACCCCTATGGCCTTAATGTCTTCTTCTTTTTCGATGAATTCCTCAATTCCTCCCTGACCACCATATATCAATAGCTTAATCGACTTCATAACATCACCTATAACTTTCATTATTTGTTATTAATCCGATAACTTTTTAAAATTGCCGCCGCGAATAGTTCTATTGGTCTATACTTTACATCATTAATTCACCTGATAACAAATTTAAACTGTAAAATGCTTAAAAAGTGTACCTCCTGACAGTAAAAAGGCTATCATCCGTTTACCTTCAGGATGATAGCCTTTTTCTTTGTTCCTCATCTATGAGCGTATCAAGTTTCATGATGCTCTCCTTTGCCCGGGGAAAATCAATTTTGCGATAATGGTGTTTTCCACCTTCTTCTTCATCTTTTTCGTCGGCCCATTTGACGACTTGCTGAAGCGGTGTACGAATAATATCATTTGAAGGTAAGAACGAATCGGTGTGAAATAAAATGGCGAGGGAAATGGTCTTTGCCTTTATCGGGTTTTCTCCCAAGCGGATTAACAGTTTATGTGCTCGTTCTGCACCTTTGATGGGGTGAATATCATTTTGTTTATACAAATCATAATCCCATTTACCATTGCGATACCAGGTGAAATGCCCCATATCATGCAAAAGTCCAGCTTTAGCAGCAATATCAGGGTCGACATTATATTCGTTTGCCAAGTGAAACGCATGGTATGCTACTGCAATTGCATGTGCCAGGCCTGAACGGTTCAAGTATTTTTGAGCAATGGGATGTGTAAAAATATCCAAAAGCTTTACATCTCTCATCTAACCCCTCCTTACAATTATGTGGAAATTTTTAATGACAATCATAACTCTTTTCGAAACAAGAATCAAGGTTTTAAGATTCTCCAATATATTTTATGCAGCCCGCTACACTTTGCTTGTACAAAATAAGGACCATGCCGGTTATAGGCAATGATCCCTGATGGTCAATGAATATTCAGTTTTGCAGTACATGGTTTTTCAAGGATCGGCGTAATATTTTACCAGTCGCATTTTTAGGAAGTTCATCCAAAAACTCGATTTTTGCCGGTACCTTATATTTGGCCAAGTGTTTCAAGCAATAGGCGAGCAGTTCTTCTTCCGTCAATGCATTGTTTTTCTTTACTACAATGCATTTAACCACTTCCCCTTGATTGGGATCGGGAACGCCTATGGCTGCTGCCTCAACTACTTCAGGATGGGCATACAGAACCTCCTCCACTTCACGTGGATAGACATTATAGCCACCGACGATGATAAGCTCCTTTTTACGATCTACAATGAAAAAATAGCCTTCATCATCCATCCTGGCTAAATCGCCTGTATATAACCAGCCATTTTTCAAGACAGCAGCTGATTCTTCAGGCATTTTATAATAACCCTTCATTACATTCGGACCTCTGACAACCAATTCTCCTACCTCATTGATCGGCACTTCTTCTCCAAGCTCATTGACCACTTTGTTTTCCACCCTAAGGATGGAGGTTCCGATGGATCCCGACTTCCTTGGACGATCCAAAGGATTGAAGCAGGTAACAGGGGAAGCTTCTGATAAGCCATATCCTTCTGAAACCCTGACATTAAATTTTCGCTCGAATGATTCAAGAAGGGACACTGGCATGGCGGATCCGCCCGATATGCATATCCGCAACGACTTCAAAGCATCTTCTTTTGCATCCGGGTATTGGAAAAGAAAGTTATACATCGTAGGCACTCCAGCAAAAACGGTCGCACCATATTCTTTGATTTGCCTGAATATTTCCTTTGGACTGAATTGCGGGACAATTAAAAGCGTACCTCCGCTTATCAATGGGGCATTCACAACTACCGTTAAACTGAAAACATGGAACATTGGCAATGTCGTAATGACGCGGTCACTTTCCGAGATTTTTAAATATTCACCAATATCATGCGCATTGGAAAATATATTGGTATGTGTGAGCATGGCCCCCTTTGGTTTCCCTGTTGTTCCGGAAGTATAGAGTATGATTGCCGTATCTTCAGGATCCAGTTCTGGCCCTTTAAAACCGTCATCCCCCGATTCGATCATTTTTGTAAACGATTTCATTTTCGGATAGATATTAAATTCGCTAATATCCCCATTATCCTGCTGCGTTTCACAAATAACATATTGTTCTACGCTTGAGAGGATCGGGTTCATTTTCTCTAGTAAGGGCAAAAGCTTATCTAATGCCACAACAACCTTTACATCGCCATTATTCAGGATATAACCAATCTCGTCAGGTGTGTAAATTGGATTGACGGGAATGACGGTTGCCCCTGCTCGCATAGCCCCATACAACGAAATGATGAAATGTGGAGAGTTCCCCAATAACAGCGCAATGTTATCACCTTTTGAAACACCAAGCCTATGTAATTCGTCTGCGAACTTCGTAACGGCTTTATCCAATTCCCCATATGAAGTGGATTGATCCATAAAGTAATATGCTGGCTTATTCGCCTTTTTTATAGCCATTTGATGAAGCTGTTCAGATAAATTCAACTTTCTCCCTCCCCTGCAAATACCATGAATGAATGGTCATTCATTTTTTTGGTGAACTAAATACATTTTTATTATATTAAAAGAAAGCTATTACAGCAACAATTTTATCCATATTCAAGCAATTACTGTCATTATTAGGCACAAAAGCCGTCCTATTAAGTCGGGACGGCTTTTGTGGCTTAATATATTAGTGCCAATATTTCTTCTTTCGTTACATTGCCAAAATAATGACGAACATCGGTCTCATCTAGTACCCTGCTGATAGCTTCCTTTTCATAACGTGTTCCAGTAAGCTTTTGTTCAATATCCGCAACCTCTCCGACCCCGAAGAAATCGCCATAGATTTTACAATTTTCAATGATTCCCCTGTTCACTTCAAGGCGGATATCAACAGACCCCACAGGGAATCTATGTGAGTTTTGCAAGTTGAATTTAGGCGATTTTCCGTAATTCCATTCCCAGTTTTGATACCTTTCTTCAGAGATTTTGTGAATTTTCTCCCAATCCTTCTCCGTTAAAACGTACTCTGTAACCTTTCCGCTATCTTTGAAAATATTTTGCAGGAGGAATGTACGGAACTCTTCAACAGACATCGGTTCTTTTAAGAAATCAGCGATATTACCGACACGGCTTCTTATTGATTTTATCCCTTTGGACTCGATTTTATCTTTTTTCACTTTTAAAGCGGATACAATGTGATCCATTTCTGATTGAAACAGCAATGTCCCATGACTGAACATTCTGCCCTTCGTTGAAAACATCGCATTTCCCGAGATTTTCTTTCCTTCAGCCAGAATATCGTTACGACCGCTCAATTCAGCATGTATTCCAAGTTTTTCAAGCGTTTCCACTACAGGTTGGGTGAATTTTTTAAAATTATGGAAACTATCCCCATCATCCCGCGTAATGAAACTGAAATTGAGATTCCCCATGTCATGATAAACCGCTCCACCCCCGGAAAGGCGGCGAACAACTGTAATCCCATTTCCATCTACATAATCGGCATTGATTTCTTCAATCGTATTTTGATTTCTTCCTATGATGATTGAAGGACGATTAATGTAAAATAGAAGATAGGTTTCATCTATATTTAAATGTTTAAGCGCATATTCTTCGATGGCGAGGTTAATTCTTGGATCGGTAATTCCCTTATTATCAATAAAAAGCACAGTTGTTCCTCCTTGTAGACTTCATATCACTGATGTTTCATTTATAGTTGGAATTCGAGATTGGTTTTAGCTACAGCTATTTCCCTTTTGAATACCTTGGATGCTTCTTTTTTCAGTTGATCAAGATTCCCATAATGAGGGAGATGAGTTAACAGCAATAGCTGGACGTCAGCCTTTTCCGCTAGCATGCCCGCTTCTCTTGCCGTCATATGCCCCGCCTTTGAACCATCCATATCACTGTAAAAATTACTTTCGCATAATAAAACGTTTGCATCTTTAGCAAAATCCGCCAGCTCATCCATATATGAACTATCCCCTGTGTAAACTATCGCATGATTTTCAGCTTCAATCCTCATTGCAAAACAAGGGACTGGATGATTTGTTTTCATGAACGTAAATTTACACGGTCCAATGGTTAAAGGCTGATCAGCAGTGTAGGCTATCCCCTTTGTCACGTCTTTATAAGTTAACTTACCAAACTCGACTTCGTCCAAATCATGACCAAAAATGGGAATCGTCCTTTTTTCGCTGCCCAATATCTGCTGTATGAACGCAGCGTGCTGCAGGACACCAATATCCGCTACATGATCCGGATGATAGTGGGATAATACAACAGCACCAAGATCCTCCGGCTTCATATGGTTTTGCAGCTGTGATAGAACACCGCTGCCACAATCAAGCAGAATGCGAAAATCTTCATATTCAAGCAAATAGCCGGAACTTGCCTCATTTTTAGCTGGATAACCGCCCCAGCAGCCAATTACGGTGATTTTCATGCTTAGGCACTCCTTTTTTTCTCTCAATGACTTCCCCATTAATATAAACTATTCTAGCCCTTATTTCACCTTTTTTACTTATGTTATAAAACATTCATTGACATATAGATTCTGTTATAATACAATAAAACCATAGAAAAGCGAATAATAAAAATAATAATTCAGGAGATGATGTTCATGATTCAAAGTAGCGTTGAGTTCTTTAAAAACCTGCCTCCGAAACAATGCATGGAATGCGGAAAAAAAATCGAAGAACAGCACGAATGTTATGGAAACCACTGTGATCATTGCCTTTCTGGAGAGTAGTATTCTTGTGTTCCACCATCCGCTTCCCAAATAGCAGGATGAATTTATATAACCTTCAGTTTCGCAGCTGAAAAACATCCCCAATAAAAAGAAGAGATACCGAGGAACGGTATCTCTTCTTTTTATTGGGATTCATTGCCTTTCAGCAAAAAAATAGAATTATCAATTTACGGATAATCCTTTGAACAAGTATATTTTAAATAGTTCAGCAATTTCCTCTTTCTCTAATGGGGCATGGTTCCTTTCCCAATCAAAAATCAGGGCAAGGTACATCTTTAGCATCAGGAAAGCTGTTATCTCTGGATCGCAAGGCTGTATATAGCCCTTATCAATCGCTATTTTTAGTTTTTCCTTAATGTAGGATACAATGGCTTCTTCCATTTCATTAACCATTTCCTGAACGGCCGGCGTACCAATATCCCGCTCTTCCTGAAGAAGTTTTAAAGATAATTGATGTTCCTGCCTGAACTCCAGAATTCGATATACGGCCCGATGCAGATTTTCAAAAAAGGAGAGTTGGTCATCCAAAGATTGTTCCGCTTCATATTTCATTTCCTCTATCATCCGCTGAACGATTTCTTTAAACAGCTCTTCTTTATTTTTATAAAAGGTATAAATGGTCCCTTTTCCCACATTGGCAATTTTAGCGACTTGATCCATCGTCGTTGCCTTATATCCAAAAAGTGAAAACGACTTGGTCGCGGCTTCTAAAATTAATTTTTTACGATCAACAGACATTTCCCACCTCGATCCTGACCAAACGGACAAAATAGTCATTATGTTCAACGATATCATATCAAAAGTATTCAGTCTTTTCAATTAAATTTTAAATTTTTTAGAGAAAAAATGGCCATCCTCATTAATGGACAGCCACTCTTTCAAAGGGTATTTATTTAAATCAATCAGGTAACGTAAAAAAAGCTTCGCTTTTCCTGGTGTATGGCATCTATCAATTTCATATGAAAATATGTAGTGCACATTGTAAGCATGGTTAAACCAATCTCCCCTATGGATTGATCATTTTTCCTGTAATTTATTTAAAATGATTGTGGCCAAAGCATCGATGAATTCAGGTTTAACATTGGGCATATCCGGCCTATAGTAGCCTGCACCAATCTCTTCCGTCACAACCTTACATTCATAATCGTTATCATAAAGAACTTCAAGGTGCTCGGCAACAAAGCCAACAGGAATATAAATGAAAGCTTTATAACCTTTTGTTTGATGAAGATCTCTGGTTAAATCCTGTACATCGGGTCCCAGCCATGGTTCAGGTGTTTGTCCAGCGCTTTGCCAGCCTACTGCATAATTGGTAACGCCTGCGCCTTCAGCAATCATGTCTGCCGTTTCTTTCAATTGATTTGGATACGGATCTCCTGATTGCAGGATTTTTTCAGGGAGGCTATGTGCCGACACAATCAAAGCGAAGTTATCGCGTTCTTCCGAGGTCATTTTCCCGATTACTTCTTTTACTTGGTCTACCCAATATTGAATGAATTTCGGCTCATCATACCAGCTTTCAACGGAAGTGATGGTCAGGTCCCCCAATTTAGCGGCTTCATCCTGGGCACGTCCATTATAAGACTTCACGCTGAATGTTGAAAAATGCGGTGCCAATACTATACTGACCGCTTCTTTGATTCCATCTTCATGCATTTGTTTCACTGCATCTTCAACAAAAGGTTCAATATGTTTCAGTCCAAGATAAGCCTTGAATTCAACTTCCTCCTGAACGGAATTCAATTCCTTTTCAAGGGCTTCAGCTTGTCCTTCCGTTATTTTTGCAAGCGGGGATAATCCACCAATCGCTTCATATCTGCCTTTTAGGTCGGCAATCAATTCATCGCTTGGCCGTCTCCCATGACGAATATGTGTATAATATCTTTCAATATCCTCTTCAGTATATGGAGTACCATAAGCCATGACTAAAAGGCCCATTTTTTTTCTTGACATGGAATTACACCTCATTTAAAGATTTCGTTCTTTTATTGTGCATCCAACTAAGGAATTTTAGCAAATGGTTCGCTCACCTTACTTCATTTTTGATGAATATTCATGAATGAAAGCAGTCAGCCTCTTCAGCGTTTCCGGATTTACGGAAGGGAAAACCCCATGTCCCAGATTAAAGATGTAGCCATCCTGTTCCATGCCCTGATCCAGGATCCTTTTCGTCCGTTCTTCTATAACATCCCATGATGATAAAAGAAGGGCAGGATCAAGATTACCTTGTACCGTTTTCTGTATTCCCATTTGTCTTGCTTCTGTAATTGGCAGTCTCCAATCGAGCCCTACTACATCAATCGGAAGATCATTCCACTCAAGTGCCAAATGACTTGCGCCGACCCCGAACATGATTAGCGGTACATTTTCTTCACGCAATGAAGAAAAGATACGAGTCATGATCGGCTTGATGAAAACGCGGTAATCTTCAACGTTCAAAGCACCTACCCATGAATCAAAGATTTGGATGGCACTAACGCCGGCTTTAATTTGTGACTTGACATATACAATGATCATATCCGCTAGCTTATCCATTAATGCAAACCAGGCCTTTGGCTCGGAATACATGAAAGCTTTCGTTTTATTGTAGTTTTTGGATGGGCCGCCTTCAATCATGTATGAAGCAATGGTGAACGGTGCCCCGGAGAAACCGATCAAAGGAACGGACAATTGCTCCGTGGTCAATAATTTAATCGTGTCCAACACATAAGGGATATCTTTCTCTGGGTTCAATTCACCTAATTTTTCAACATCTGTCACCGATTGGATCGGGTTGGCTATGACTGGACCGATTCCAGACTTAATCTCAACATCCACACCAATGGCTGGTAGCGGTGTCATTATATCTTTATATAAAATCGCAGCATCTACGTCATATTGTTCGACTGGCAATCTAGTCACATAAGCGCATAATTCCGGCTGATGAGTAATCTCAAAAAGGGAGTACTTCTCTTTCAACTTACGGTATTCCGGCTGTGAACGGCCAGCCTGACGCATATACCAAACAGGCACATGATCCGTTTTCTCTCCTCTTGCAGCTTTTAAAAATGTATCATTCGTAATTTCCTTAGACATTAATATCCACCTTTCAAGCAATCACGTTTCTATTTTTATTCATTACCTACATAGAATATCAGAAGGATGTTGAATTTCAAATCGAATCTCCTTAAACTATAGCCTTTTCTATAATAGAAGTATAGCCAACCTATTTATTTGTCAGAAAATCGACTTTTTTTATAAGTATCTTACCGGTATCAAAGTCTATTGGTTAGATTGAAAATGGTAAAAGCAATATTGATTGGGTAAAATGGGTATACAGGTACTATATAGATATTGGAGGGGAATTTATGAATGTATTCATCACATCAGGCAGTTTCAATTTTTTGAAAAGCAAAAAAGATAAGCATCCGAATGAAAATATATTACTTATGCAAAACCCAGACACTACAGTACTTTTACATGAAACGGAAGGTAAAACGATCTTCAGCTCTCCACGCAAGTATGAAGTAGTTGATGGGAAAGGGACCCTTCAGGATCATGGGTATGTAGTCATGAACAATATACCGGTCAGTGAAGAAGGAAGGCCGGTATTCGAACATCGTTTTAAAAACAGGGCAGGATTCATTGAAAATGAACCAGGTTTCGTCGCACTTCGTGTACTGCGGCCAATCAACTCTGAAACTTATGTAATCTTAACGATTTGGGAGAAACAAACCGATTTCCTGCACTGGAAGAAATCCAGTTCTTTTCAGAAGGCGCATATCGGCGACTCCAAAGCTCCCGTTACGAATTCCAGCCAGAAGATGTTTTCAGGTGAACCTTATGTAACGCAGTATACTTTGGTGAAGGATTCTGAAGAATAATCCATTCTTGCTCTATAAGAGGCCCATCCTCATGGATGGGCCTCTTTGAATTCATAGTAATACAGAGCGTTATTTGGGACGGCCCAAAAGTCATATGAACCTATAACCTTCCGACAAATTCCTTCTTTATTTCCGGGGAAATGCAACGGGTATTTACAATTATTTTATCTGAATCCTTCTTTCAAAGTACTTTAGCCCGGGGTATTTATATAATTTAAACAAGGTTAAAATATATGCCGCTCCTAATGCAAAGCCTGCCAGGATATCAGTTGGAAAATGGACTTTCATAGCGATCCTGCTGACCCCTATTAGCAGAACCAGACTAACGAAACCGAGCCCCACTGCCCATTTCAAATAGTTGCCTTTAATTTCTTTCATGATTAAATAAGCAACCATACTGAAGAAAATAAGGCCCACCATTGCGTGGCCACTTGGAAAACTGAAGCCAGCCATCTCCATTAAATGATTTTCTGGGCGCACTCTTTTAATATGATTTTTTATCCACTCATTTAATACATCACCCCCGGCCATACCGATAGAGAAGATGGCCATGGTCCAATAATCCTTCTTTATTATCCACAAATATAGAACACAAAATAAGCTTCCAAAACCAATGAACTTGGATTTCCCAAGATGGATAATGGACTTGAAGAATGTGAACGAAAAAGTATTCTCACCTACGGAAATAAGTTTCGTAAAATATGTATCGAATGCTAAAGGCTTCCCACTCTGGACTTCTTGCATCAAAAAAAAGAATAGCAGCAAGCAAATCAAAACCATTGCAATCCAGGAATATTTAATCATGATATATATCTCCTCAAGGTATTTAATTCACTTTGGATCTTTCAGAATATGATATACTATTTACAATTAATCCAATCATTAGGAGGCGAAAAATGATACAGCGATTACACGATCTTCTAGATGGTTCATATGAAGAAATGGTTTCCATCAGACGTTATCTCCATCAACATCCCGAACTTTCCTTTCAAGAAACACAAACGGCTTCCTTCATCGCTGGATATTATAAAAAAATTGGAATCGAACATCGGACGAATGTAGGCGGTAATGGTGTTATTGCCAAGATAACAGGCAATAAGCCTGGTAAAACCGTGGCTTTGCGCGCTGATTTCGACGCCTTACCCATTCAGGATGAAAAAGAAGTTCCCTATAAATCTTGCGTACCCGGGGTAATGCATGCGTGTGGACACGATGGCCATACAGCGACACTCCTTGTCCTTGCAAAAAACCTGAATGTTCTGAAGGATGAGCTCGAAGGTGAATATATATTTATCCATCAGCATGCTGAAGAATATGCTCCAGGAGGTGCCAAACCGATGATTGAGGCTGGCTGCCTTGATGGGGTGGATGTAATTTTCGGCACCCATTTATGGGCCACGATCCCTACCGGAACAGTCCAATACGCATATGGACCCATTATGGCCGCTGCCGACCGTTTTGAAATCACCATTCAAGGGCAGGGCGGACATGGAGCCCAGCCGCATAAAACCCGTGATGCAATCGTAGTCGGCTCCCAGCTAGTCACGGCCCTACAGCAAATCGTAAGCCGCCGACTTAACCCAATAGATTCTGCAGTCATTACCGTCGGTTCCTTTGTAGCGGATAATGCCTTTAACGTCATTGCGGATAAGGCTAGAATAATCGGAACCGTCCGCACTTTCAAGGAAGATGTCCGTTCATTCATAAGCGAAGAAATGGAGCGGGTTGTTAAAGGAACCTGCCTAGCTGCCGACTGCACTTATGAATATCAATACTTTCAGGGTTATCCAGCTGTTATTCCACATGTTGAGGAAACTAAATTCCTCATCGAAAGCACTGAATCCGTCAAGGAAGTTTTAATTACAGAGGAAATTGACCCGGATATGACAGGTGAAGATTTTTCTTATTATTTACAAAATGTGAAAGGTACATTCTTCTTTACGGGGGCCAAGCCAAAAAATGAACATACATATCCGCATCATCATCCTTTGTTTGACATCGATGAAAAAGCGATGCTCATTGCAGCCAAGATATTAGGCACTGCAGCTGTAACCTATCACAATAAGAAACAATCATCGCAAAAGGGGAATGAATCTTTATTACGGTAAAGAGTAAGGGACGGGTTCTCCCCCGTCCCTTACTCTTTTAGAAGTCTGATTCGGTAACAATTGACAGCCGTCTCCCCAAGTTGTTCCAACAAATGATGGTTTGCATATGCACCGACAGCTGCCCCAAACCCTGGGACTAGCTGGAACATTTTGATGACATCGATGTGGTCGCGATATTCCTGCTGAAATTCTTGCCAGTCTATTTCCGGCCATTTCCCTGATTCCCATTCTTCTATTACCCGTAATGTTTCCAGTTTTTTTTCCTCACTCGAAAATGCCATCTGAAAGATATGGAGTATGAACAGGCGTTCCTCATATTTATTTGGATCAAAACCATATATACGGGATATTTCGAATAATAACTTCATCTTGATGCTAAGCAGTAATGGGAAATCGGCCAATCCAATCAAAAGCCCTGCAGCTCCTGTTCCCGCACCTTCTATAACGGCCGTTTTCCGATAGGCCGTTACAGTTTCCGCAACCCATTCTTCTTTTTGCTGTAAGGATAGAAGCACTACATTTTTTTCTTTAGACATATATTTTGAACCTGATAATACGGCCTCAATCATCCCTTTAATACTATCAGTAATCATTTTGTGCACTCGGTCTGGGATATAACTATTCATTTTGATTTGCGCCTTTTTGGACAACCGCTCAAGCTTGCCGGTTTTCTTGGCTACTTTCTTTTTCCATGATATTAGTTCCGATAATGCCTTTTGTCCATATTCATCCATCAGTTAACACCTCCGTTAAATATGTATATACCACATATGAGGCTTTTAGTTTCAATTTTCATTTCTTAAAAGAAAAAGCTGATTTTATGAAAAATCAGCTTCTGTTTAAAAGTTTTTAATTTTCTTTGCTGCATAAATTTTAAAACCGAGCAAGAAAACAAGCCCCATTGCCAAGGCGGCTACAGCGGACATCCATTCCCCTTTTACCAGGAGGATCAAAACGAAGACAAGGTCCTCAAATAATAGGAAATAAGAAATTAGCTTTATGACTGCAGATTCTCTCATTTTTGCTGGCAATGGATACAATGAGACCCATACCTTCCATTCATGAGCCTTCCATACCGGCAGCAGTTGCAGGGCTGTCATGAATAGGAACATGAAGGTTACAATCAAATGTGCCCATATGTTAGTGAATACGCTTAAAATCACTGACCCAATGATAGTCAAGCGAAAACATAGTCCCACATAATCATTCGATCGCAACAGAGTACGGGCATAAAGATAGGTATACGTTGATTTTTCACCATACGGAATGAATGATAATAGCCAGTCCAGCCATTTCCTTCTTGCTACCTTTCCTTTCAAATGGGGAACATCAGTAAACATGTTTGCTATTCGATAGAAAGAATTCATCCTCTTGTTTTCCAGCTCCACCAGCCGTTCCCACTTAAGCACAAATCCTTTAGTTGCGCTTCGGTAATACATGTAAAGTCCTAACAATAATAAAAATGTTATAAGTGCAAACAGTATATTTGCCCTCGAACAGATGAAATAAAGAATCACTCCGTTAAGTAAAAAACGGATGAAAGAGTCCCAATGGCTCACTGATGTATCCTGATATTTCAACACCTGCCAGCGCATGGTTAAATTCAAGAACTTCAAAATAAGCAAAACGACAAGGATGATTCCAAGGTCAGTGCCTCCTGCACCCGTGACCTTCGAATACATCGGAATGGATGCAATGAGGACAACCAGAAGAATAAACCCCTGCATGACCCAACTTAATATCAGTGAATTCTTGAAATAGCTACTCAACTTCGTTTCAAGCGGAAGCAGGAATACCGTATCAGGTTCTTTCAAAAAAGTATTAATCGGGCTTCTGGTCACAATGATCGATAAAACAAAGGCCATGATCAATTCAGCAGGGAAATCACTGTCCAATGTCTTCACCCAATCACTGTAATAATAGGCCAAACCACCAAGAACCAATACCATGACAAAAACTAGATGGCCATTAAAAATATAGCGCAGATATTTTTGCGTTTCATTTATATAGCCTAAATATCTTTCCTTCCAGAGATTTTGACTATTCATGACCGATTTCTTCTTTCGTCAATTGAATATATAAATCATCAAGAGTTGCCCCCGGCATGGAAAATTGTTTGCGAAGCTGCTCAAGATCGCCTTTTGCCCGAATCTCCCCATTATGCAGGATGATGAAAGAATCACAATACCTCTCGGCTGTCGCCAGTATGTGTGTAGACATTAAAATTCCCGCTCCGCTCTCTTTCATTTTCCTCATCAAATCGAGCAGGGATTGAATGCCTAATGGATCAAGACCTACGAAGGGTTCGTCGACGATATATAATGACGGCTGTACTAGAAAGGCGCACATTATCATGACCTTTTGCTTCATTCCTTTTGAGAAATGGGCCGGAAACCATTTAAGCCTTTTTTCCATATGGAATTCCTTTAATAGAACGCCCATCCTTTCCTTATATGTGGCTTCCGCCAAACCATGTGCCATGGCCGTAAGCTTTAAATGCTCCTCAAGTGTAAGCTCATCATACAAGATTGGCGTTTCTGGAACATAAGTGAATTGTTTCCGATATGTATCCGGGTCCTGTGCAAGAGTTTTTCCATGAATCGAGACACTTCCGCCTTTCGGCTCCATAAGTCCGATGATATGTTTAATTGTCGTACTTTTCCCAGCCCCATTGAGCCCAATTAACCCCACTAGCTCATTTGGTTGAATGTCAAAACTTATTCCCTTTAAAACGGGCGTTTTCGTATATCCACCCACTAATTGCTTTATTTCCAATAAGGACATATAAACGATCCTTTCTATATAGAGGTTCTCATTTCCATTTTATCAAATTCTCCTGCTTTTATATAGTCGAGTGTTCCCGGAACTGAATTTCCATAAATAACTAATTATATTTTCCCTGCTTGGTGGTCATCATAAATAAGGAAGAAGGGGTTAGTCATTACGTGTGATTCACATCATATTGTAAATGAGGTGTCAGTTAAAGACGTATTACACTGAAATACCCAAATGTTTTATTACAAATGATTTACATCATATTGTAAATGAGGTGTCAGTTAAAGACGCATAACTGAATTAAACCAGAAGCTTCATTAAAAAAATCGTTTCGAGCAAGGAGATGGTTCTCTTGCACGTAAAAGCAGAAAAATCATTCAATAATTATCAATTATGCTTTGAAAGTTGATGAAACTTTAAAGATATAGGAGATGGTTGCTTTGAATGGAAAATCTCTAATCAGATAATAACCATATTTTACTAAACCGTAGATGAGGTGTTTGTCGCAGAGAATTTATGCTAATGCGAATTTTGAAGCAAAAACCCCTTTTTCAACAGGCAGGGTGCAACTTATGTTGCATCCTGTTTTTATGATTTTTCCTTTTCCCAAGGATTCAAGCTATGGTACGATTAACCAAATACATTTATTTAAAGGGGCGTTTTTAATGAGTGATTGCATTTTTTGCAAAATAATCAATGGGGATATCCCAAGTTCCAAAGTTTTCGAAAATGAACATGTATTGGCCTTTCTCGATATCAGTCAAGTAACAAAAGGCCATACGCTGGTAATACCTAAAGTACATAAGGAAAACCTTTATGAGTTGACACCTGAGATTGCCAAGAACCTTTTTGAAGTGGTGCCGGAAATTGCCCGCGCCATGAAGCAGGAATTCCAACCTGTAGGCCTGAACCTTCTAAATAATAACGGTGAAGCCGCAGGACAGTCCGTTTTCCACTTTCATATGCATTTGATTCCTCGGCATGGTGAAGGAGACGGCTTTGGGGCTGTTTGGAAAACGAATACGAGCGACTATACACCAGATGACCTGAAACAAATCGCCGACTCCATTGCACAGCATTTAAAATGAGACCGTGATGGTCAATGCAGGTTTCTTTTTCCTCTCGTTATAGCTTTTGGCTCTTTTCGTTAAGATTGTTGTTTTTAAAACGAGACTATTTAAGGTTGATTGGAGTGGAAGTGCGAGACTCCTGCGGGAGCAGCGGGACAGGTGAGACCCCACAGGCGTTTACGCCGAGGAGGCTCACCGCCCGCCCCGCGGAAAGCGAGCATCTGAAGGGGAAATCAACCACACCGCTTTACTTGGTAAATAGCAACAAAGTATGCGAAAACAGCCTATCTTTTAAAAGGATCGGCAATTGAACGCTAGCTCACGCTGGTTGCATGAAAAACAAAGATCCCGATTTGGTCCCCACACAAAGTGGAGGACCTTTTTGCATTGGCCCTCATCAAAACGAAATGTCCCCTAAAATTCTAAATTTTCCTCCTATTGAATTTAGTTTTCTGGTAGGATATATGAATAGTCCCAAATACTTTATCGCATAGTCGCATAGGAGGAAAAAAATTGAAACGTGCACGCAATTTTAACGCTGGGCCAGCCGCCCTTCCCTTAGAAGTTTTACAAAGAGCCCAAAACGAGTGGTTGAATATTGAGGATTCAGGTATGTCGGTCATGGAATTAAGCCATAGAAGTTCGGAATTCGAAAAAATTCATAACCATGCCATTCAATCATTAAAAGAACTCTTGGAAATTCCTGAAAATTATGAAGTTCTCCTGCTTCAAGGAGGAGCAAGCCTACAATTTTCCATGATTCCCATGAACATTTTGAATGATGGGAAAAGGGCAGATTATGTCCTAACTGGTTCTTGGTCGGAAAAGGCATTAAAAGAGGCCAAAAGGGTTGGTGAAACGGCTGTTGTCGCTTCATCCAAAGATGAAAAATATACGTTCATCCCTAAAGTCGAAGACATCCAATTGAATGATGATGCTGCATACCTTCATATCACAAGCAATAATACGATTTACGGAACGCAATGGAAGGACTTCCCGGTAACAGGCGGCATTCCTTTAGTTGCTGATATGTCAAGTGATATTCTCAGTAAAAAAATTGATGTTAGTAAATTCGGCATCATCTATGCGGGTGCACAAAAGAATCTGGGGCCATCGGGAATCACGGTCGTTATCATCCGTAAAGATTTAATTACGGATAATGACAAAATCCCATCCATGATGAACTATTCTATCTATTCGAAAAATAACTCTTTATACAACACGCCTCCGACATTGGCCATTTACTTATTGTCCCTTGTGTTGGATTGGGCAAAAGAACAGGGCGGCGTTGAAAAGATTGCTGAAGTCAATGCTGAAAAAGCAAAAGTCATTTATGATGCCATTGACGGCAGCGATGGTTTTTATAAAGGCCATGCCCTACTGGACAGCCGTTCATTAATGAATGTGACGTTCACGCTTCCGTCAGAAGAAGCGGAAGTACAATTCCTTAAAGAGGCAAAGCAAGCCGGATTCGTAGGACTGAACGGTCACCGTTCCATCGGTGGCTGCAGAGCATCCATCTATAATGCTGTCCCTCTATCCCATTGCCAGGAACTTGCGGATTTCATGAAGAAATTCCAGGAATCGTATAAAGCGAAGGAAGCTCAAATCCTTTAATTCAAACAAATATAACTTCTAAAAAAATAGGTCTTATGATATACTATTTTAAACTTCTTGCAACAGGCAATAGTGCATTGTTGAAGAAAAGATGTTAGTTGAGATGAGAATAGGAGAGATGAGTAAATGAAAACGAAAACCCTTGTGTCACTGTCCCTATTAATCGGGATTGGGGCTGCCCTGCATTTTATCGTACCTGGATTCTTCCTTGGAATGAAACCGGATATGATGCTGTTGATGATGTTTTTGGCGATTACCCTGTTTCCCGCGAAGAAGAATGTTTTCATTGTCGCCCTGGCTGCTGGAGCCATCTCTGCCATGACGACTACATTTCCTGGTGGACAGATTCCAAATATCATAGACAAATTGGCAACAGCCTTTCTGTTTTACCTTTTATTCATCAGTCTTAAGAAGTTTTCAACATCCGTTGTCACCGTTAGTATCTTGACTGCCGTAGGAACAATGATTTCCGGCGCTGTCTTCCTTGGTTCGGCTTATTATATCGTTTCCCTTCCAGGGCCTTTCGTTGCACTTTTCGGCGCTGTTGTACTTCCTGCCGTACTGTTAAATACAGTTGCGATGGTCATCATTTATCCAATTGTGAACGGCATCGTAAGAAAATCAAATATACCCATTAATGCTTAAGCAGCAGGATCATCATACCTAAAAAGGCACCGGAATATCCGGTGCTTTTTTTTCCAATCTTATGAATCTGGAACTCTAGTCAGAATCATCCTTCATCTGTCAGTGAATCAATATCCACATAAACCAAATGAAAAGCAGTAAAACCCCGGGGAGGCCCATAGCGAAGGCTCTAGCCTGGAGCACCCTCTTAGGCGGATAGATGCCAGGAGTTTTAGCTCGCCTTAGAAAATACCCCATTCCGCACATGCATACCAGACCTAATAAAAAAATGATTTTCATTCTTTACCCACCAGTGCCATCCATGTTCCGACAGCTTGTTTTTATTATCTATATGCTGCTCTTCCCTTTATATGAAGCAATATTATTAAAGCTTCAAGTTATTTTTAAATATTATATATTTACTCTCTAAGTTTAAAAAAATATTTTTGTGATATAAAGATAAAATGGTCGATACTCTTCCATAAGGATGAAAATTATGGTATTTTGATATCAATAGTATTTCTCTCCCTATTTATCATAATTTCCAATTGATGCTTTTTTCAGCAGGGATTCAGACCATGGAAAGCGAAAACATAATATAAAATGAGGTGATCCTAATGAAAGCAAAATCATTACTAATTGGCTTTTTGACCGGAACAGTAGTAGCTGGTGCGGCAACCTTACTTTCAACACCAAGTTCAGGTAAAGACCTACGGACCCGCATCAAAACGAATACCGAAGATATTAAGAATACAATTGATGAGTTAAAGGTAAAAATGCTAAATATTAAAGATGACACGATGGAAGCTTCACAAATCAGCAAAGAAACGGTAAAAACGTTCATTTCGGATGTTCAGGTCGTCATCGAGAACTGGAAGCGGGAAATCGAACCCAATAAAAATGAATTATTGAAGAACGTTCAAGAAATTGAAAATTCATTGAAAGAATTGGAAGCGGCCACCCCTTCTTCAAAAAATTAATAGCTGACATCGTCACAAAATCTTGATTCTCCATTTTTCCCAATAAATTACATGAT